>JABDPQ010000777.1 GCA_013042695.1 Desulfobacterales bacterium
TCGGTATTCCTGTTCCTCTGGGGATTTTTGGCTTTACCGGGCATAAGCAATCGTTCTTCGGCGATTTGCATGTCATGGGTAAAGATGGTTTCTCATTCTTTACCGAATCAAAAGTGGTGACTAAAACGTGGTTCCCCGAGGATAGCGAGGTCGACGTAAAAGTAGATACCTGGGACGGTACCATTACATCAATGCCGGATAAAGACTAAACAATACCCTGTTGTAATTATTCATGCCGGGCCTGCGCGAGCAAGTCCGGCATTTTTTTATTGTTTTTGCTCTCTGAATGTGTCTATTCTGGATGGGGCAAAGGTGAGTCAGCAAGACAGCGTCTCTCTTATAAGTAGTGCGATCAGCATAAATTTTTGTGATTGCCACTTTAAACTCAGCTAGATGAAATCAAGGGAGAAAATGGAGGCGGTGAAATGAACTGACTCCAGTTGCTACTCTCCGAACTGATCATCAGTGCGGTGAGGCCGGCAGACAGGCCATCCCTGGCCTGACCGCCCGTTGTGGACGTCGTATCCACAACCCTTACGGGCCTGTTTCACAGCCCTGATGGGTCTATGCGATGCAACTTTTGTCAGCACGCTTCACCTCATTTCTTGGTAAAGCTGAGATTAGGTTGTAATCAATTAACTTTTCTTTGTAATTTTCGACACAGATTAAAAACACGTATGTTGAGAAGGCAGTATAAGTCAGAAATTATCTCAAGGACTTGAGCAATGGCCAGTGATCGTCTTTTCATAGGAATTGATAGCGGTACCCAAGGCACGAAAGGTGTTGTCTTAAGCGAGAAAAAAAGAAAAATCATTGCACAGGCATCCTATCCTTATGGGCTCATTGAGAATGACAGAGGAGGTCGTGAACAAGAGCCGCGGAAGTGGCTGGAGGCTTGCAAATCAGTATTGAAAACAATGCTTGCTGACAGCAACGTTGACCCGCAGGATGTTCAGGCTATCGGGGTGTCCGGGCAACAACATGGTATGGTTCCGCTTGATAGTAAGGGAAATGTTTTGCGTCCTGCAAAACTTTGGTGCGATACCGAGACCACGGCTCAATGTATGACGCTGACCCAGCGAGTAGGAGGTGAGGCAGCTGCTGTTGAACTTGTCGGCAACCAATTTTCAGCCGGTTTCACCGCTTCTAAAATTCTCTGGCTCAAAGAGAACGAGCCGGAGAACTATGAAAAGTTGGCACAGATACTTCTCCCTCACGATTATATCAATTATTGGCTTACCGGTAACTATGCTGCCGAGAATGGCGACGCCTCAGGTACTGCCTATTTCGATGTTAAGAAAAGAAACTGGTCTCACCGGGTTCTCCAGGCTATAGATCAGGGACGTGATCTCTCCTTGTGCCTCCCCCACATTATCGAGTCAGCAGAACCATGCGGCATCATAAGAAGTGAGTTGGCAGAGGAATTTGGTCTGCCAAGAATGGTCCTCGTGTCTTCGGGCGGCGGTGACAACATGATGGCTGCCATTGGCACAGGAAACGTTATCCCGGGATTGGTAACGGCGAGTCTTGGTACCTCGGGTACGATTTTTGCTCACACGGAAAGACCTGTTATTGATCCATCAGGTGAATTGGCTGCCTTTTGCTCCTCTTCTGGGGGGTGGCTGCCGCTTGTTTGTACGATGAATGTCACGGTGGCAACAGAGCTGGTAAGATCTTTGCTGGGATTTGATCTTGAGCAAATGAATCAGCATATCGAACAAACGGCAGCGGGCAGTGAGGGGCTCATGTTGATACCCTACTTCAACGGCGAACGGACCCCGTCACTACCTAGCGCCACTGCCACATTGGGCGGCATGACCAGCATTAATATGCGGCCTGGACCAATTGCTCGAGCTGCTATGGAGGGGGCTACGTTTGGTTTGCGCTATGGTTTGGATGTGATGCTGCGCAATGGTATCATGCCTGATGAAATCAGACTTGTCGGAGGTGGCTCACATAGCCCGGTTTGGCGGCAGCTCGTTGCCGATATTTTTAGATATCCTGTTGTTTGTTTGGACCATGAAGAGGCCGGAGCAATGGGTGCGGCGATTCAGGCTCTTTGGTGCACTGAGAGTACGCTGAGTAAAGATCCCATAGAGCTCAAAGAGATTACCGAGCTATATGTTGCCATTGATGGAGCAAGCAAATGCCTGCCTCATAGAGAAACGTCTACAAAGTATACGGAACTATACGATAGATATACTGCATTTGGGGATTGCCTGATTCAATCGTATCATGACCTTTAGATCCAAAACTCGTTTGCCTGTCGTCCTAGCAGGCAAACATCTAGACAATTGGATATTGCTCAAAGGCGTGCAGTTTATGGCGCCAATTTTGCCAGAACATGATCGGTAAAGGAAATTGTTGATTCTTTCCCTCCCAAATCAGGCGTCAGAATTCCTTTATCTGTCACCATCTCTACCGCCAGCATCAACTGATCGCCTGCTTCTTTTTCACCAAGGAAATCAAGCATCATCTGTACAGACCAGAGTGTGGCAATAGGGTTGGCAATACCTTTGCCGGCAATATCAGGGGCTGAGCCATGTACCGGCTCAAACATTGATGGATAGACTTTTTCAATATTCAGATTTGCAGATGGTGCTATGCCGATACCTCCGGCTATGGCAGGGCCGAGGTCTGAGAGAATGTCTCCAAAGAGATTACTGCCGACAACAACATCAAACCAATCGGGATGCTGAACAAAGTGCGCGGTGAGGATATCAATATGATACTGGTCGCAGCGCAGTTCCGGGAACGCTTGGGTAACTGTCTGGAACCGTTCATCCCAATATGGCATGGTGAAACGGATGCCATTTGATTTGGTTGCCGAGGTGAGGTGTTTGGCTGATCGTTGTGAGGCAAGTTCACACGCGAAGCGGAGCACGCGATCAACTCCATGACGTGTAAAAACGGTTTCCTGGACAACCACTTCCCTGTTGGTACCTGCAAATAGTCGACCACCGATCTCCGAATACTCACCTTCGGTATTTTCTCTGACGACCATGAAGTTGATATCATCAACTGTTCGGTTGGCCAGTGGCGAGGAGATGCCCTTGAGCAGCCTCACGGGTCTGAGGTTGACGTACTGGTCAAAGTCTCTGCGGATTGGCAGGAGAAGACCCCACAGTGAAATATGATCGGCAACTGCCGGATCACCCACGGCGCCGAGTAAAATCGCATCAAACGGCTGGAGCTGCTTGATGCCATCTTCGGGCATCATCACGCCGTGTTCGAGATAGTAGGCACAGGAAAAAGGAAATTCTGTAAAAGAAATTGTAAAATTATATTTTTTGGCAAGAACCTGCAATGCTCTGACTCCCTCAGGGATAACTTCTTTGCCGATACCGTCGCCGGGGATGAGTGCTATCTTGTAACTCATTGTCTGTGCTCCTTATTTTGCTGTATGGTGCTGTTTAAGTAGTGTTGTGCAAATGAGTCTGTCATAATGAACCTGATAATACAGAAATTACGTATCATTTCATACTATTTCTTCTTGGTCTTTAAGAATGATATGATAGTGCAAAACCGTATGTAAGTGGATACCTGATCCCTATTCTTCTTGCCATGATGAGCAATACTTCAGAGCACATTCTGGAAGTTTTGGAACAGTACACCTATAATAATACGGTGGTTGCAAAACGATTTTGTATCCGCACGACGAAATTGAGGCAAGAAGGTGGAAATAGGTCTGGCACACTAATGAGCAACGCACTGATGACAAGCAAGTGGGTGATCAGATGAGTTATCGTACTACTGACATTCCTCCTCCCGGTCGCGGAGCGATTCGTTGGTTCTTGTTTATTACCTTCTTTCATTTCCTGCCCGTGCCGTGGTTTCTTGGGGTTGCCGGAGGTTTGGCCCCGGGCAGTTTCCTCTTCGCTGCAGGGCTCACAAGCCTTTTTTTACCTGATAGCGAGTCGCTTGCTTTTGCAGCAATGCTTGGTGGACCGGCGCTTATAGGTGGACTGGTTTTCTATGTGGCAGCATGGGTTTTGTCGCTGATGATTGTCCGGCTGCACTCGTCACTTTTACGCACCGCAATCTTGCTTTCGATTCTGGCAGCATGCCTGGCTGCAGCGCACAATCCCATTTTTGTCAGTGGCGGGCACAATTCATCGTATTCTTACAGTTTATATGATTTCATTTCAGTCTTAGAGGAATTCAGGATACCGTCATCTGCCACTATCGTATATTTCTCCGGAGTGGCAGTTTTACTGTTCAGTCTTTTGATCTATCAGCACATCGTCGACCAGCAGAAGACTATCTCATTGGCAGAGTGGCAGTTGCGGCTGCGTATTCGTCGCTGGGCGGTGGCAGGTATCTTCATTGGTATCATCTGTGGTTTCTTCTGGACTCATCGCATCATGCTGGTGGTTCAGCCTTTAGCCAAATTAGGCTTGGCCTCGGCGCAGTACCAATTGGCACTGGCAATCAAGGAGCGGGCAGGTGTGAGGCTCGGTTCGCGCATCAGCTACCATGATTGGCTTGTTCGGGCGGCTGAGCAGGGACATGCTGAAGCGGCATTACTACTGGTAAAGCATCCTCGCTCGCAAGAAGAAAAACTTCGTTGGCTTACGGTAGCAGCCGAAAAAGGAATGGCTGATGCGCAGTATCAACTCTATGTGATGCTGCTTAAATCTACATCAGGAGTTACCTCTTCAAAATCTGCCCGAGAGTGGCTTGAGCTTGCAGCTGAAAACCAGCACATGGTGGCCCAATACGATCTTGGGCGCTATTATATGACTGGCCAGGCTGTATTGGAGATTAAAAAGGACTCAGATAAAGCGCGAACGTGGTGGGAGCAGGCTGCCGACAGCGGACACGGCCAGGCGATGGAGGAGTTGGCCAGACGCTATGAGAAAGGAACAGTTGGTTTTCCCCGAGATCCTCAGCGGGCTATTGAACTATTCACCCGGGTTGCTGCAGCGTATAGAGATGGGTTGAACGGACTGCCCAAAAATCAGCAATTTGCCGATAGCAGACAAGCACACGCAGAAGAGATTGCCCAATTTGAAAAACTTTTGGAACAGGGCGATCCACAGGCGCAGGCAAAACTTGGCAGGGAATTATTGCAGATCAGAGGTGTAATCCCTGAAACACGCAAAGAAGGGCTCGCTCTTCTAGAAAAGGCAGCACTTCAGGGTGATCCGCAGTTACAATATGAGCTGGGTGATATTTTCATCAATGGTCGCAACGGAGTCTCAGTAGACCAGTCCAGAGGACGAGGCTGGTGGGCAAAAGCTTTGGAGCAAAATCACCTAAAGACGATGGAACGGGTTGCCTCTGCCTATCAGAATGGGCGCTTTGGTTATCAACAAGATTTGCTTAAGTCCAAGGAGCTGGTAGTCAAACTTATCGACGCCTACCGCGATGATATTTCTGGACTAGAGTCCGATTCCCGAAATATGCTTCACTGGAGCAAAGAATTAAAACATCTTAATCGGCTTATGTCACTTTCCGGTGGCGAGTATACATCTCCAACTGAGTTGCAGAATAAAGCCGAAGCGGGAGATTTACAGTCGCAATACCAGCTTGGACGGCAGCTGATGGTAGGTGGTCCGCCTGAGTCTCGAAAGCAGGGGCTGGCCTGGATTGAGCAAGCCGCCGAAGGCGGTCATGCCGAAGCCCAGTATCGGCTTGTTACCTATTTTGATCGTCAGGCAAGAATTATGCAACGGGACCCCAAACGTGGAGTTGCCATCCTACAGTCGGCAGCAGAGCAGAATCACCTGCCCGCGATGAGCACACTGGCACTTGCCTACTACAAGGGGCGTTATGGTCTTGATCGCGACTATCGGCAGGCTACAGAATGGTTCGAGCGTCTCCTTGTCGTATACGATTCAGGAAAATACCTTGGTGAAATCGATGATCGCTTCATGCCGTTTAATCGGCAGCAACTCAAATACAGTAAAAAAATGCTGAAAATTCAGATCGAGAAAGAACGCCGCTATGAGCAAGCGTCCCCCCTCGAACGAAAAATTATTGCTGTTGAGGAGGAGTATAACCTGCAATATCAGAACGCGGTCAATTCTCTTGACAGGCGTGATGGCAGCCCGGAAGGGATGAGGCGAACCCGCGCTGAAATTGACCGATTACGATTACAATACAATCGTCAGCGTGATGAGGAAATTGCCCGGATCAGACAACAGTGATCTTGCAAATAAGGAGTCGACATGAAAAATAGTCAAATGTTCCACGGGGTAATTCCCTATCTTGTTTCACCAATTGATGATGCTGGAAATATAAAGAGCGATACCCTGATTCGACTGTGCGAAGATCTCATTGAAGCAGGTGTGCATGGGTTGACTCCGCTCGGCTCAACGGGCGAATTTGCTTATCTTTCCTGGGCTCAGCGACAGCGAATTGTTGAGATTGTTGTCAAGGCAGCAAAAGGCCGTGTCCCTGTGGTGGCGGGGGTGGCATCAACAACAATTGCAAATGCTACTGCCCAGGCCCGCAGGTTTCATGAACTCGGCTGTGATGGAATTCTGGCTATCCTCGAATCTTATTTTCCATTATCTGATGATGGCATATTTAAATACTTCAAGGCAATTGCCGAGGCAGTGTCACTTCCTGTTGTGCTCTA
>JABDPQ010000327.1 GCA_013042695.1 Desulfobacterales bacterium
GGCCCCGGTCATCTCCAGCTCTAATTCGCTCAAGCTGCTTATATAACTGCTAATAGCCACCAAATCGAGTTTCATTGCCCCTTGCACGTTAAGAATGTGTTCCTTTTTATCTGTTTTGATTGTGCCGTTTGCATTGAGGGAAACCGGGGATGAAGATAACTCAAGTTTGTCAAACGCAAATTTTTGTTCACTGACGTTTCCGTTGAGGTCAATCATCAATTGTATAGACTTCTCTGAAAGCGGCTTTTTGTCTGGTAGAAAAAGCTCAAATGGCGCGATGGTGCCATCTATCTTAACAAACTGCTGTTTTTCATCACTCAGATCGGTATCAATTGTCAAAGTGGTTTGACCGGCGACTGAGGTTCCATCGGGTAATGTAAGCAGGTCGGCCAGGAAGACTGCGAGCTCGCCAAGCTCCAGGTCGATGCTGCCCTTGGTTCTTATTCCATTTTGTAAATTGCTCCAGTCGTTGAGCTCCAGCTCTGGAAGAGTTATGTGGCCGGTGGTCGTCTGCAACTCAAATGGCTGCAGGGCAGCAGCTTTTTTCTGCAGATTCACTGAACCGCGGGTGGTCAATTGTATCTTTTTGTCACTCAGGGTCTGTTCGCCTTTTTGAAAGACAAAATCAGTGGCGTTGACACTGGTTTGATCCAGCTCAAGTTTATCAGCCTCGAAGGATAATTGCGTATCAATATCCGCGAGACCAGCAAGGCTGATATCTTCGGGGAGCATCCCCACCGACTTTAACAGACTGGAAAGCGCTGAGAGATCAACAGAGCCATCATATTTCAGACGTTCTATGGCTGGCTGATTTTGAGGACCTGTCAGCCCCAGACGCTCTAGGCTGATTTGGCCCGCTCCCATCCAGATCTTATAGTTCAGCTTTGATCCCCGCAATGAGCTTATTGTGCCCTCTTTATCCATATGTAACCGTGAGCTCAAACTGGCTATTGCGTCACCTTTGGGTGCGAGTGTCTGTTGGCCATTTTTTAGTGAAAAATTGGTGATTTCTATGTTTCCGGCAACAGCAGCTGCTTGCTGCTCCTGAGGAGTAATTTCTAATTCCATGACAAGCTTGCCGGTCCCCGCCCATTTTTCCGGTAGAAAGGCGCCAACTATCGTTGAAACACGCGTTAGATCGAGATCAGCTCCTACGGTAGCCCGGATTGGTTCTGTCAAATCGGACCAATCGGCGATTGTAAGGCCTGAGACAGCGATTGAACCTGAACTGCTCTTCAGGTTTACTGGCTCTAAGGCTATTGTTCGCTTCCCCAGGTGAATGGTTCCTGCTGTGGTTAGTTCCAATTGCTGGTCTCGAGCGCTCTTGCTGCCCTGGCTCACGAGGAGTTCACTTGTGTTAATCAGGGCATGATCCAGCTGCAATTGGTTCTGCTTCAGTAAGCCCCGCACCTCAATTTTTGCCTGGCCCGCGAGTGTGGTATCCTGCGGTAGAATCTTGAGCGCTTGCAGCATTGTCGAGAGGTGTTTCAGGTTAAAATCGCCCGCTGCATCCAGGCCATCAAAGTGCAGGCTGGTTTGCTCTGAGGCAGGAAAAAACGTTGCCATTTTGACTGAAGCCTCACCAACCCATGAGGCGAAGTCAACGGTCGTGTCGAGCATTTCTTGTGGTTGCATGTTTTGATCAAGCCGCAGATCGGAGGACATATTTGCAGTGAACGAATGACGAGGAGCAATAATGGTATCATTCTGCTGGAGTACAAAATCCGTGATGCCGACAACGGTCTTTGTCGATCGAAGTTCAGCTGATTTCGTCTCCACCTGCAGGTTCAAATTCAGTTTGCCGTTCGAATTCCAGCCATCAAGCTGGATGAATTTTGCAATCTCCTTCATCGCCTCGCCGATATCGGCTGCCAATTGAATCTTCATTTGGTTGATATCACCTTGACCGGTACCGTTTAAAAAGGCCGATTGTACGGTAAAATTATCAAGTTGCAGCCCCTCTGAACTCTGGATACCCCTGGCTTCGAATATGACAGGAGTATCCCAGGCAAGATTTTTGCCGCCGGCGACCCCCTGGAGTTGATCGAGACGGGCGCTGCCGTCAAAATGTGTGTCTTTGTCCGCGGCACGCAGCTTCACTTTGAGATCAACTATGCCATTTGAAACCGTGGTCCCTTCTTTGAGGCTCAAACTATCGGGAAATTGAGCAAATAATTGTTTTAAATCGATCTTTGCAGTGCTGGAAATATCCTTGTTTCCTAGTGATTCTATTGTGCCGGTGATTGCCGCTGTTGCCAGAGAAGACGTCAATGTCAACCGGTTGATTTTCATCGTCTTGGCCGTCTGCTCTGCATCAATTTCCAGTGCTATGCGGTCAAGCGATGGTGTGTCTGACTTGAGTGGCCCGCCTTGCAGTTTGAGCTGTTGGGTTGAGAGATTTCCCTTTATCTGGAGAGCCGTTGCCGTGCTCCCCAATACGCTAAGGCGTCCATTGAGTTGACCGCTGCCGGTGGGAGCAGCAGTAATATGACTAAAAAAAGAGAGCAGATCTGCCATTTCCCATGTTTCAATATCGAGCTCTGCTCGGGATTCAATCTCTTCCAGGGTGGAACTGCCTTCTGCAGGAAGGATGATGGTACCGGATCCCTTCACCTGGCCGATGCTGTCCCCTGATTGAAAAGCAAGCTGATATTGCAGCTGGTTTTCAGATCCATCAAAACGGGTCTGGAGAGTGAGATCTTTGAGCAGCATAGTCTCCTTGCTATCCGGATAAACGACGTGTAGTGCGCCATCGCTGACAACGATATCTCCGGTTAATGGAGGGAGCATGATTTTACCGACACTCGTTGCAGGTTTGTCTGGCAGAGTACTGGCAGCGTCCTGTCCTTTCTTCTCCGGAATTTTAGACTCCTGAGCAGGAGGGTCTTCGGTCTTGGGCCCGGCAATAGCAGATTTTTCCTGCAGATACATATAAGCCACCGGTGCTTTAACATCGATGCTGCCCAGCTCTTGGTGGTTGACGGCAAGAGCGAGGAGGCCCTTTGCAGTATGCAGCTCAGCCACCTTGATGACGATACCGTGCTGAGGATTATCGTAGGAAATGGCGCTGCTTTTGATACCGCTGAACCAGCTCACTGATAATGTCTCAAAATCAATGGTTCCAGGCACTCGATCGTTGATCACCTGTTTAATTTTATTTCCGGCCCAGTCTGTCGAGACCAGGCTGGGAATAAGAAACAGAACAACGAGTGCAGCAAGTAACAAGCCTACCAGTGC
>JABDPQ010000799.1 GCA_013042695.1 Desulfobacterales bacterium
GGGCGGCTCCGCCAACCAATGCACCGTCGATATCTGTCTTTGCCATCAACCCATCAACGTTGTCAGGTTTGACCGAGCCACCATACAATATTCTCAGCTGGTCGGCAACACCTTTCTCGAAAAGCTCGGTAATGAGGTTGCGGATAAAAGCATGGGCTTCCTGAGCCTGTTCATCTGTTGCGGTAAGTCCTGTTCCGATCGCCCATACTGGTTCATAAGCGATAACTAGATCTTTCATATCCTCAGTATCTAACCCATTAAGGCCATGGCGAACTTGTTTCTCCAGTACCGGAAAGGTATTGCCGCTTTGCCGTTCGTCCTGAGTTTCGCCAATACAGAAGACCGGCATAATTCCAAATTTCAGGGCTCCTTTTATCCGCTTATTGATCATTGCGTCATCCTCACCAAATATCTGACGGCGTTCTGAGTGTCCGATAATGGCGGCTGTTACTCCGGCATCTTTGAGCATGATCGGGGAAATTTCACCCGTGAAGGCTCCCTTCTCCTCCCAGCAAACATTTTGGGAAGCGACAATGATATTTGCATCCTTTATAACATGTGAGACTTCGCTCAAAACAGTAAAAGGTGGCGCCAAGAGAACATCTCTATCAGATACGCCTTGACAGACTTGAGCGACATTTGAGGCGAGCTGGCAGGCATCCACCAGCGTTGTGTGCATTTTCCAATTTCCTGCAATTAAGGCTCTTCTTTTTTGCATTTTCATCCTCGTTATTCTCTATTATTTCAATGCTTCGACGCCTGGCAAGCTTTTACCTTCCATAAGTCGCAAAAATGCTCCACCGCCCGTCGACATGTAGCTAATATTTTTTGATTCACCAGCTTTTTTGACCGCAGCGTTAGAATCTCCTCCACCGGTAATGGACAGGGCATGTGATGCACCAATTACATGACAGAGTGCCATCGTTCCGCGAGCAAATGGATCCATTTCAAATGCACCCATTGGACCATTCCAGACAATTGTCTTTGCTCCTGCCAACGCTTCTTGGAAATAAATTGAGGTGGCAGGTCCAATATCCAAAGCTATCCATGATTTTGGTATATCTCTGAAGGTAACATGCCTGGTCATCGCATCTTCCGAAAAGCTGTCTGCGACAACAAAATCGACAGGCAGATAAAGTTTGACCTCTTTTACTTCCGCCTTCTTGACAAATTGACGTGCTATTTCTAGCAGATCCTCTTCCACAAGAGAGGCGCCCATATCGACACCTTGCGCTTTTAAAAAAGTATTAGCCATAGCTCCGCCAATAATCATCCGGTCGACTCTATCTAACATGTTCTCAAGAGCTCCAATCTTGGAGGAGACTTTTGCACCACCGATGACTGCTACTAAAGGCCGCACCGGCATTTCCATAGCCTTGTTAAAATAATCAATCTCTTTTTGCAGCAGAAAGCCGGCACCTTTCTCGGCAACTCGTTCCGCTACACCGGAAACAGAAGCATGATCTCGATGTGATACAGCAAAGGCATCATTAATGTACACCTCTGCAAGCTCTGCAAGCTGTGCAGCAAACTCCGGATCATTATTTGTCTCCTGGGGGTGAAAACGCAGGTTTTCGAGCAAAAGAACTTCACCAGAACTGAGCTGATCAACCAAAGCCCGCACCTCTGCACCGACGCAATCCGGCGCCAATGTCACCGAACATTCCAGCAACGATCCAAGATGAGCGGCAACAGGAGCAAGGCTGAAAGCTGCAACCCGTCTACCTTTGGGCCTTCCCATATGAGAACAGACAATAAGCTTTGCCTGCTGCTCCTTGATGTATTTGAGGGTGGGCAATGCCATTTTCATCCGAATATCATCGGTAATGGCACCGTGTTCATCCATGGGCACATTGAAGTCAACCCGAACGAGTACCCGCTTGTTAGTGAGATCAAGATCACGAATTCCTTTCATGATTTCCTCTGTATTCCCAGTACTATAGTTTTTTCTTGAAGAGCAATGCATCATCAGTTGGCTGCCTGTAATAATTAATGCGTCTTCCAACTTCTGTAAAGCCGACCTGAAAATAAAAAGCAATCGCTGAAACGTTGCTGGAACGTACCTCAAGAAACAGTTTACCCACCCCGCGCTCAGTGAGCTCTTGCTCAAGGCAGCTTAAAAGCAGTGTCGCAACTCCTCTATGCCTGCATTTTTTTGAAACAGTGACTTTAAGTAACTCTGCTTCACAGCCGCTGATCCGACAGCAAAGCCAACCGGAGGTGATTCCACTTTTGGAAAAAACAAATTGCAATCCATCCGTCTGCAGCAACTCGGCTGCAATAGCGTCTTGGCTCCAGGCAGAAGGCTCTTCTTTTTCGATTTCTGCCAGATCAGCAATATCAGCGTAAGCTAAAGGCCTGATGGCCGGAGTTTCAGACCATGGTATCTGCAATCTTTACCGTTAAATCTCCGAGCATGTTGGTATAACTGCCAAGCTCATTATCATACCACCCATATATAACTGCTTGCGTCACCGGAACATCAAGGATCGCATCTTGTCCATTTCCAACCCCTGAGGCAGGTGTTTTTGCCAGGTTGACTTGGATCGATGCGGTTCTGGTATGGGTTTCACTACCCTCAATAACTGCCGCGGCTTTCGGAAAACCAATGATGTCAGATGAGACATTTTGATTTTCACTATAAACAAGATAATTATTACTCTCTGCATAATCACGATATACCGAATTGATAAAACCGCGCTGAGTAGGTGCACCCGGCTCGTCCTGTATATTAATGACCAGAACAATCAATGAGCCGGTCGACGTGGGGATACGCACCGACTCTGCAATGAAGCCGATATTCTTCATTTCCGGTATTACCAGGCCCAATGCTTTGGCAGCACCTGTCGTCGTCAAAATGATATTATTGAGAATCGACCGGTTTTTGCGCAAGTCACCGGCTCCTGCTCCCGGCAGGCGATCAAGGACCTGCTGACTGCCCGTCGCTGCATGAACCGTTACCATAGATGCGCTCATCAAACTCTCAGCACCGATGGCTTCGATCAACGGCTTAATCATATAGGACAGACATGTCGTTGTACATGAAGCAGCCGAGATGATGGTATGCTTTGCTGGGATATAATCATCATCGTTGATACCCATGACTGTCGTCACCGCGTCTTCAGGCATTTCCAGGCCCTTCGACTTAATTTTAAACGGTGCCGATAAAATTACTTTTACCGCTCCGGCCTCCAGATGTCCTCTTAAGGCGCCCTTTCGATCATCAGAGTCACTCGTTGGATCGCTAAATACGCCAGTTGTGTCAACAACCAGCTTTACACCATTATCTCGCCAGGCAATATCCTTTGGGTTGCGAACCTCACGTAAAATTCT
>JABDPQ010000806.1 GCA_013042695.1 Desulfobacterales bacterium
AAGACACCTTTATTGCAGATTTTTCAGTTGCCATGGACGGGGGCCAGATTAAAACAGGTTCAGCATCCAGAAGTGATCGTATTGCCAAATATAACCGGCTTCTTGAAATTGAACATGAACTTGGACGAGAAGCCCGCTACTATTGGAAAAGATGATTTATAACCAGCAATGATTTTCCCTGAACAACAGATCATTTCTCGATTGATTACTGAAAATGGCGGGTTCCCAAATAATCGCTACCTGCCACTGATCATTATAAAACAAGCAGTGAGCGGGGACCTGATCTCACCGGAGAATTTCGAGAAACAATTCAATCTCAATAGCTGGCCGGCAGCCTGGCGAAATGGATTATACAATTATCATCATTACCACTCCACTGCACACGAGGTACTGGGGGTATACTCCGGCTGGGTTCAAGCCCGTTTTGGAGGCCCCGGGGGTGATATACTCAAAGCCGAAGCAGGTGATGTCATCATTATCCCGGCAGGCGTATCACATTGCAATAAAGGACAATCCCAAGATTTCATGGCTGTTGGCGCCTATCCAGCCGGACAGTCCTGGGACATGAAATATGGCAAACTCGGGGAAAGACCGGCGGCCGACCATAACATCAGCAACGTCACAGGCCCAAAATCCGATCCACTTTTCGGTGTGCAAGGTCCTCTGATGAGGCTATGGCAATGAGACGATTGCCTTTTAGGTTCTCTTCAGGCAGTTCACTAGCGCTGTCTATCATGTTATTGGCACATCCTCTTGTAGTTTAAGAGCAGTTCTCGTTTATCTGTTGAGGATTGAGGATCACTGCATACAGATAACAACAGTTTAAATCTTTGGTAAAGCAGTCATTTCGTCAATACACAGTATCACGAGAAAGCAGAAAGCAATAAGAGGAGATTTACCTCTTAGTCTGGCGCCAGAGCAAGATAACCCTACACTTCATATGAGGTTGAAATGGAACAGAAAAAAGAATTAGACAAAGACAAGATCATCCCTGAACGTATGGCCGCCTTGCGGTCTCTGCCGATTGAAATAAAACAACAGCTTACTGGTGAGGAAGCACAAGCTTTTCTCTATGGTGAAGAGCTGCCCGATGATCTTGCTGAAAAGCTGAAGGATTATATAGAGAACGCATAATCAGCACTAGAATTTGACAATTTCATTGCCGTTCGAGCAATAAACGTGCTTTTATGTCTCTTAACAATGCATCTTCAGAAACATGCTCAAGACATCTGAGCCACTTGCAAAACGCCCTTTTCGTTCAGCCTCTGCGCTATGCTTAAATTTTTGTCCTCGGAATATCAATTATATGCCTGCGGTAAAAATTTTTCGTATGCCTTGAATTTGAACCAAAATCATCATTTTGCAAAAGGATCATCTGAATTTACCATTCTTCCAGGAGGATATATGAAAACGACAATCCGCATTTTCATCGTGCTCGCCTGTGCAACCTTATTCACCGGATGTGGCTATAACACCTTGCAGATGAAGGAGGAAACGGTATTCAAAGCTTGGGCAGATGTCGAGTCGACTTTGCAGCGCCGTGCCGACCTCATACCGAACCTTGTCGAGACTGTCAAAGGTTTTGCAGCCCAAGAAAGAGAAACGCTTGAGGCAGTCATTAATGCCCGGTCAAAAGCGACATCGGTAACGCTGTCCGCAGACGACTTAAGCAGCCCGGCTGCAATGCAGCAGCTCTCTGCAGCCCAGGGCGGCTTGACATCTGCTCTCTCCAGATTGATGGTCGTCGTTGAGCGCTATCCCGATCTTAAGTCGAATCAAAACTTTCTTGACCTGCAAAATCAGCTTGAAGGAACCGAGAATAGAATCAACGTCGCGCGGCAGCGCTTCAACGCTACTGTGGAGGATTTTAATGCTTCTATTAGAAAATTTCCAGCCAGCCTGACCAACAACTTTTTGTTGAAGCTGGATAGAAAAGAGTATTTTAAGGCCGATGAAGCAGCCAAAAGTGTACCTCAGGTTAAGTTCAACTAAGAGCAGGAATAGTGGTAATGTCGTTTACCCGGTGGAATAAAAAGCTTGCCAGCCTGGTGCTGCTCCTGCTGTTTTTTTTTACAAGTGATCGTCTATTTGCGGCTAATATACCTGCGCTTAAGAGCAGGGTTAACGATTATGCAGGTATGCTGTCTGCATCAACAATTTCCCAACTCGATTTCATTCTTGGAGAACTTGAAAAAACGGACTCAACACAGATTGTCATTTTGACTATCCCATCACTGGCAGGAGACAGCCTGGAGGGGTTCTCATTGAAAGTTGCGGAAAAGTGGGGCATAGGCAAGCAAGGCAAAGACAATGGTGCACTGCTCGTCAT
>JABDPQ010000807.1 GCA_013042695.1 Desulfobacterales bacterium
TCCCGCATTGGTTGGTCGTACTCGATGACTGAATAACTCAACCCCTTCGCTCTTCTCCCCATTACGGAAGCATCATCACTAATACGGGTTGATCCGCCCCTGTGCTCTGCATCAGCTTTCGGTCTCGCAGGGGCTACCTGCTCAAACTTACGCTTTCTCATCAGAACGACAGGTTCCCAAGTTCCGTATGTAGGCCTGTCTGGCACTCGCGCCACCTTCACGCCAGTCACCGTCCGGTCGTTAATCAGGTAGACTCCGGACTTGTCCCAGGGCATACACCAAGCCTTGGTTTTGATGACAGTTTCAACCATTATGACGCTTCAGCAGTGGTTCATTTGCATTCGCCTTTGCCAGACTCATCTGACGTGTCTCCACGCCTTTTCTCCTGACGCTTCTCACCCCGGCTCTTTATCGGAGCAACCCAAGAGCGATTTGGATCCAGTTCCTGAAAACCGGATCCGAGGGGCCCTTCCGTCATCCTACATACAGCATGTGGCATTTCCTTCCTGGAGCCCGCCACTTCTTGGCACACGATGCACGTGGTTTGTCATCAGGAAATATGCATAAACTTGAATGCCGTAAACCGCTTTAAGCTCTCGTACATCGTCTATATACCGGCTGAAATCCGTATCGTCTGCGAATACCACCTGACGATTATGACCGCGTTGTACCACGTGGTGAGGATAATTTGGAAGTATAACTCGTCCCATCCTTGGCACCTCTGACCCTCCCTAGTCTAATATCCGAAGTCACTTTAGCGCATCATCGCAGGAAAATAAATCTGTCCCCTTTTTTCTGCCCCCTTTTTTCTTCCCTTTTTTCTTCTGGCATTGGATCTGACCCCGTATCTCGTTTTCGCGCAACATATCGGCTAAGGCGTGAATATTTCACAGTTTTCCAACCCAGCTTCACACAGAAAGAAACGCCCTTAACCATTACCTTTATACACTAGAAAGTCGGCGCAACCGGGCGCTGGCCGAATCAGGTAGAGGAAGGGAGATGACGGGGATTGAATTGCTTGCGGGGTTGGTGGTAGGAATGTTGTTGGGGCTACTGGGAAGCGGTGGTTCTATTGTGACGTTACCGGCCCTGGTTTATATTGCTGGTGTGGATGTAAAGCCGGCCATGGCAATGACCTTTGGAATTGTGGCCATAACGGCCGCTTTTGCCACCATACAGCATGTCTGGATGGGGCGGGTGAGGCTGCCGGTTGCAGCCGTGTTCGGAGTGACTGGCATAGGCGGTACTTACCTGGGCGCCCGTTTGGGTGTGTGGATTCCAGATTCGCTGCAGTTGATGATGTTCGCAAGCATTATGTTGCTCGCAGCTTGGCGCATGTGTGCAAGTCAGCCACAGCAGAAAGTCGCCATGGACTCAGCACCGTATGTCGGTCAGTTCTCCTTCAAGCAGCCACATATTGCAGTTCACGGGGTGATCATCGGGGTACTCACTGGCATGGTAGGCGTAGGAGGCGGCTTCTTGATTGTGCCAGCTCTGATGCTCCTGTCCGGCCTGACCATCCGTGATGCAGTAGGGACATCACTGGTGGTTGTGACCCTGAAATCCATAGCAGGATTCACCGGGTATGTGGGCGCGGTCGATATAGATTACAACATGATGATTGGTTTTTCCCTGGTCGCAATCATTGGCAGTCTTGCGGGAGCTTCCTTGTCGAATCGCATTTCCGGTGAGAAATTAAGGGTGGTTTTCGGTGTTTTTCTGGTATTCATGGCAAGTGCCATTCTGCTGGAAAGCGGTATTGAAATACTTCAATCCTGATAGAGGTAAGGGAAGATGAATACAAATCAGGCACGACTGAGCAATAATCCGGTGTTTTCAACATTGACATTGAAGCAAATGGAACATGTGATGTCCGAACACATTGGTGTTCTCGATGGGATCAGTGAGGCCTTCTGTAAAATGAAAACTGCCAATGTGGATACCAACGATGAAATTGTTCAGTACCGGGATATCGGGGATCGATACTACATTATTAAAGAAGGCAAGGCAGAAGTCTGGAAGCTGGATTGGGAAACGGACGTGTGGAATTGTGTTGACCAACTGGGTCCGGGCGATGTCTTTGGCGAAGAGGCGATTCTAGTCGGGGGTTTCCGCAACGCAACCGTGCGAATGATTACACCAGGTGTATTGCTGGTATTGGAAGAGGATGATTTCAACAGTATCCTGCGCAGTCGTCTGGTTGAGGAAGTTACGTCCTATCAGGCTCATGTTATCGCGAGGCATGAAGATACAGAGTGGCTCGATTGCCGTTTTGATATTGAATACAGCGAAGAGCATATTCCGGGGGCGCAACTCATGCCTTTACACACCCTGAGAAAGTCCATTCATGAACTGGATCATAGCAAGCGATACCTTGTCTA
>JABDPQ010000333.1 GCA_013042695.1 Desulfobacterales bacterium
CTATAGCGTTCCACCTTTTTTTTCAGAGAGTAAAAGGTGCATTTCAGATTGACAAAAAAGATAGATCTGATTAGATGAATGAGTAGTCATTCATTAATCTAGTCAGTCATGCTGAACAGAACTCTTCCTCTATGAAGACAGTAGACAAGCACAGTAAAATAATTACTGCAGCAACAAAAGTTTTTGCAAAAAAAGGCTTTTTCAATGCTCGGATATCTGACATTGCCAAAGAGGCAAAAGTGGCTGATGGGACCATTTACCTCTATTTTAACAATAAATTTGACATTCTTATTTCGGTATTTGAAGAAGAAATTGGCAAAATAATTGAACAGGTAAAAAAAGCTATAGAACAAGAAGACGATCCCAAGCAGATGCTGGCGATATTTGTGCGAAAACATCTGACGGTGATGAAGAAAAACAAGAACCTTGCGGAAGTTATTCAGATTGAGCTTCGCCAGAGTGATAAATTAGTAAAAGACTACAGAAATACTATTTTTCAAGAGTACATCAATCTAATCTCAGACATCATTAAAAGAGGTCAGGAACAGAATTTGTATCGACAGGATGTATTGCCTGGAGTTGCAAAACGTGCTTTTTTCGGGGCACTTGATGAAGTATCGCGGGTTTGGTCAGCCTCTCTTGAAACTCATTATTCTCTTGAAGAAGTGATTGACCAGGTCATATCACTTTTCCATTTCGGTGTACTCACCTATCCTGAATAAACATTCTGCGTGATTATTGAATCAGGCAATTTTTGAGACGTTAATCCCTGTTACCTCAAACTCCCTGTTGCCTCCTGGGGTTATTGCCAGCACCTCATCTCCGATTTCCTTTCCAAGCAGGCTTCGGCCAAGTGGAGATAGAACCGAAATTGACCCTTTTTTTACATCTGCTTCATCGGGGCCAAGTAGCTGATAGGAAATTTCTTCGTCAGTATTGAGGTCAAGCATACTGACAATCGTTCCAAAAACAGCTCGATCACACTTGACCTGGGAGCAATCAATAATTTCAGCCCTGCTCAATTTGTCTTTGAGTTCAAGGATACGACCCTCTATGTGTCCCTGTCGATCTTTGGCTGCATGATATTCAGCATTTTCTTTGAGATCGCCATGACCGCGGGCGACCTCTATAGCCTTCACTACTTCCATTCTCTCGAATCGCTCGAGACGGTTCAATTCTTCGCGAAGCTTATTAAAGCCAGTTTTAGATATCGGTACCCTTTCAACCATTACGTTTAATTCTCCATAAAAAAAACCTGCTACGGTACGTATACTACCAACCGCAGCAGGAAACTTTATCAATTTCAATTACCAGCGATAAACAAAAGAGGCAAATGCTTCCTGTCGATCATAATCGTCTGACCAATCGTAAGCGTATGTTCCTTTTAATAAAATTGAAGGGATAATTTCAAGGAAAAAATTAACCTCGAGCTGCTGGTAAAGGTCGTTCTCTGATTCATAACCTATGCCGTAGAGCGCTGAGACATAGCTTGTACCGCTTTGGTATCTCCCAGTAGGCCATAACTCGAGACGGTATTCAGCAGTGAGCAAATGTTTCCAATAATTTCCGGGACTCCAGTAACTTACATTGGATTCTTGTAAGAATTCGGTGCTGTTAATTGCCTCAGCATTGGAGATACTGGTTTCAAATTTTTCATAATGATAGGTGAGATCTAAGTTGCTTCTTTTGCCAAATAACCGGTAAGAAGACCACAAATGAAATTTCTTGCCATCGTTGTTGTCACTATAATTTAGCAAGTTAAAATCAAATCCTAAGAAAATAAAAGGTAGATAGTCTAGGGTGAGCCCGGCATTTACATCTTGTCGATAAATACCTTCTGCTAATGATTGTATCGTGTCATCAATAGGGTATTGTTTATATGAAAGATATAACCCAACATGTTCTTCTAAATAGCTTTTTATGCCGATATCGTAAAGGAAAAACGTTTTACCATCTGTATCGAAATCTTCCACCCCAAAATTTATATCAGCTTCAAAATAATCATTAAAGATTATAGAATAATTGCCCAGTATATAATAACTTTTCAATAATGTTGAAGCAGAACTATTGCCATACTCATTGCGGGCTGCATCAAAACCGATTTCCTGAAAGAGTGCCGGCTGAATATGTAAGCCAATTCCAGTATATTTTTTTGTTATATCTTTAAACCCGTTTCTTCCTAACTCCTCCTTGTAGGTACCGTCAAAAGAAAGCTGCGGTTGTCTCTGACGCCTATTCTTTTTTGCAGCCTCCTCTAGAACTGGATAATGAATCTTTTTTTCTTTGATCTTTTCAAGCAGTTCCGTTTCTTTGGCATATTTTCCGAGCCGGCTGTAAATCGTTGCAAGTTCAGGAAAAGATAGCTCATCCTCTTTATCTGCAACATCTAACAATTCTTTATATGTCTGTTCCGCCTGATAAAATTCTGCTGCATACAAAGCTCTTTTTGCCTCCTTCTCCTTTGCAATTATTTCCTGCCAGCGATAATCTTCATAAAAATCCGCTGCCTGTTGAGCAATGCTCTGCTGGAGATATCGGGAAAAAAAGGATGGTTCCATAACGATATTCAATATATCTCTATCACTGTCTGGGGCAATATAGGTGCCCCATAAAGAAGTTTTTTGCAATGAGTCGAACCCAGGTGTTTTTTTAAGTCGGTCAACTCCTTTCTCAACACTCTGATTAAGACGTGCAAACAATTTTTCATAGAGCTTTAAGGCATCTTC
>JABDPQ010000005.1 GCA_013042695.1 Desulfobacterales bacterium
CGCTTGCTGATATTGGCAAGATCTTTAACCGTGATCATTCAACGGTGATGCATTCAATTAAAGTTGTCACCGGATTAAGCCGTCGCGATAATTCTGTATCGGCCCAGATTGATCTGTTAAGCGATAAGGTACAAAAACTCTGATTCTACGCGCTTCAATGGTCATGATCAGCAGATAGCGTTCATGACACAGGCCCGGTGATCTGTATTCTCGATCCCGCTGAAAGTTAAAAATAGACTTTTTTCAATCCTTCTTCTTTTTTGCCCTGGCGGTTTCCATGCCCGACATCTTCAGCAATATATGCTGCTTTTTTGATCATGTCGTTAAGACCAATTCCTTCCCAGCCAAAACCACAAATAAATAGGCCTGGATGGTTTTGCACGAGGGTGTTTTTCCAGCTGAGGAGTCGTGGATAATCTTTTTCCAGCTGTGGTATCCCTCCGGCAGGTCGTAACACTTTCGTATAAACAGGTTGGTTTGGCAGATCGAGCAGGTCTTCACAGTCTCGCAGACATTGGCTGATCAGTTCTTCATCAGCAAGTTCGAGTCGTTCCGGGTGTCGTCTTCCTCCAACAAGAGTCTCAAAGACAATGTGACCTTCAGGAGCCCTGTTCGGGAACATATTTGATGAAAAGAGAGTTCCCAGGATAAAACGTTTTTCAATCTCGGGAATGAGAAAGCCAAACCCGGGCGGCAAGGTTGCATTTTTATATCCAAACACAACGGTCGCAATCCAGGCTTCTGGAATATGGGTCGATGGTAGAGAGGAATCAAGCATGCCTAAAAATGGTAATGCCTGGTTAAGCGGTAGAGCAAGAACAATATTTCTGCAGTTAAATGAGGCTGTCGATGAAGTTACCTGCCATCCCGACGCTGTTTTCGTTACTCCTGAGGCTTGGGTGTTAAGAAAAAGGTTTTCACCCGGGCTGAGAGATTCTGCCAATTTGTCGGTAAGCCGCTGCATTCCTCCTGGAAAGCTTGTCATGGCCGGCATTTCCAGCTTTTTCACGGATGTTGCCTGTTTCTTTGCTAACCGGGCCTTGACGATTGCTCCACGGATAACCGAGCCATATTGTTTTTCAAGGGCCCGCACTCCCGGCATGACGGCATCTATTTTGAGTTCATTGTAATCCCCGGCATATGTTCCAGTAAATACCGCATCCACATAGGGTAATAAGGCTTTTCCAAAGCGATAATCGGCCCATTTTGCTACGGTTGGTTCACCGCCAAGAGGTTTCTTGAACAGATCCCCAAGCACCTTTACTTTATCTCTCCAGGGGATAAGCGGTGCTTTGATGATCTTCAAAGGTGATTGGGGGATCATCTGCAGCTTTCCACCAATGCAGACATAACGTACAAAAGTTGACAGCGGCGCCTTTACACATTCTTTGTCAAGTCCAGTTTGAGTTAATAAGTCTCTGCTCTCCTGGCAGTTATCGAGAAATCCATGCGGCCCATATTCTGCCTGAAAGCCGCCATCTACGAAGGATCTAATGACGCCGCCGGTGGTCCTGTCTTTTTCGACGAGTGCAAAGGAATGAGTAGGGAATGTTCTGCTGAGCTTATTGGCTACAACAAGGCCGGACAGCCCGGCACCGATAATGATTGTATCTCTATACTTTGTCATGAATTATGGTGGAACTTTTAAGATTATTTTTTTTCGTATCATTGTGTTTAAAGGTGAATGGCTCGGTTAGTCGGTATTGAGATTTTTTCAATACGCTCGGTTGGCAACCACAAACACTAGAACCTGATGCGCTCATTGCTATCGGGCAGCGACCCATATTCCACGCGTAATATTTCACCACCGAATACATCAATCAAACAATTTGCCGCATCAAGTCCCGGGTAGCCTTCTTCCGGGTCACAGCCAATCAATTTGACGCCTTCTTCAATCACTTTGTCAAGATCAACGATACCGGTTCTGCATTTTTCAATTTTGACATCTCCGTACCCTTGAATTCGAGCATAAACCAGTGCTGTTCCAGGAGGAATGTTCTCATTGTGAAACCATTGCAGGAACTTTCGAAGTGATTTCATTCCACCAGAAACCGTGGTATCTAGGTTGTCCTGAAGTGAAACAAAGCCCACTTCTCTGTTTTTAAAAGACTCAATGAGCTGGAATAAGCGCCTCCTGCTACTGCTTAAGCGGTCAATTTGCCAGACAACAACGATATCACCAGGCTTTATGTGGCCAAGCATCCTGGTAAGTTCCGGTTGTTCATTGTTATCGCCAACGCTGATGTCAGCATACAGCCGTTTGCACCCGTAGGCCTCAAGAGCATCATGCTGTAACTTAGGACGCTGGCTTACTGATGACACTCTTATATATCCAATCTTCACAACATCCTCCCTTAAATGGGTGAGCGCGAGGATGGTTATGCCGGCACCAGCATAACCTGAAGACTCCCAATCTTGTTAGAAGCCTGGCATGGGCTATTGTTAGTATCATTACTTCACTATAATACTTTTTTTGATTACCACTATACTCAGCGGCACCTGAAGGCGTTATCATGGCAAACGGATTCATTGAGAATTTGCTGCCGCCAGGGTCTGTCACTTTCATGTCCATGCATGGTACCAAAAACGACCGTCAGGCATGTCTGGACTCTTGACACGAATACATCTGTGGTTAACATTTTCGCCGACTTTAGTGGACTAAATAATACGTGTTGGGCCCTGGATTGAAAGCCAAACCCAGTCAATCAGAAAGCAATGAGGTGTATGCAATGACGGAAACAACAACCCATGAATTTCAGGCAGAAACAAAAAAGCTACTCGATATCGTCATCAACTCACTTTATACCGAGCGTGATGTCTTTATCAGAGAATTGATTTCAAATGCATCGGATTCTCTAGAAAAATTTCGACATGAAAGCCTAACCAAAGATGAACTCTTTGATGGCCATATGCCCCTTGAGATAAGCATTGACCTGGATGAAGAAAAAAAGCTGCTGACGATCACCGATACTGGTATTGGTATGACCAAAAATGAGCTGGTTGAAAATCTCGGAACTATTGCTCATTCGGGTTCTGATACATTTTTAAGTGAACTAGCCGAGGCCGCACGCAACGACGTCAGTCTCATTGGCCAGTTCGGAGTCGGGTTTTATGCTGCCTTCATGGCAGGATCGAAGGTTCAGGTAAAGAGTCGCTCATGGGATGGAAGTGAAGGACATGAATGGAGCTCAGACGGCACGGGATCATACTCGGTGAGTGAATGCCCAGGACTTCATCGAGGGACAAAGGTCATCGTTACGCTCAAAGATGACTGCCTGGATTACGCCAAGAAGTGGAAAGTGGAGTCGGTCGTTAAGCAATACTCTTCATTTGTGCCGTTCCCAATAAACCTTGAAGGGGAGAAGATTAATACCGTTCAGGCACTCTGGGCCAGAAGTCGAACAGAAATCAAGGATGAAGAATATGTGGAGTTTTACAAGTTCATTGGTAACGCCATCGACGAACCGACGTTGCGCCTGCATTTTTCAGCCGATGCCCCCCTGGCAATTAATGCACTTCTCTTTGTGCCGCAGGAAAATATGGAAAATATGGGATTTGGCAGGATGACTCCAGGAGTAAATCTCTATTGCCAGCGAATCCTGATAGATCAGCACTCAGAAAATATCCTCCCCGAGTGGTTGCGCTTTCTAAAAGGCGTGGTTGACAGTGAGGATTTGCCTCTGAATATTTCGAGGCAGGCGCTCCAGGATAATGCTTTGGTGGCTAAACTGAGAAAAGTTATTACCAAGCGATTTCTCAAATTCCTCGACGAGGAGGCAAAAACGAATACAGAAGGCTATCAGAAATTCTGGGAGACGTTCGGTATTTTTCTGAAAGAGGGGATGACAAGTGATTTTGAATTTCGTAAAGAGCTGGCCAAGTTGATACGATTTGAGTCATCAAAGTCGAAGGCCGGAGAGCCAATCGGTTTGGCGGAATATGTACTGCGCATGCATCCTGACCAGAAAGAAATCTATTATATCAATGGTCCTAACAGGGCGTCAATCGAGGCAGGACCCTACGTCGAGATGTTCAGGAAAAAAGATGTTGAAATTCTCTACACAATGGAGCCGATTGATGATTTTGTTCTCAGTCACCTCAGCGAATTTGAAGAGAAAAAACTCGTTTCCGCTGATCGGGCTGATCTCTCTTTGGGAGATCAGGAAGACGTGTCGTCAGACAAAAAAAGTGATGATATTCAAGGGCTTGATGATAAAGCCGGCGATGAGTTGATCAGCTGGCTAAAAAATGTCTTGGAAGGAAAAGTTGCCGATGTCAGCCGTTCTCATCGACTTGTTGATGCTCCGGCGATGATTGTTAATCCGGACGGGTTCATGACCTCTTCAATGGAACGGGTTATGGCAGCCAGTAGGTTTGAGAAAGGTTTGGTTCCAGAAATCAGTAAGAAGAATCTCGAAATAAATACTGAAAGTGATCTCATCTGCAAACTTGTAAATTTAATCAAAGCTGATGAAGACTTTGCCAAAGAGGTGGCTGTGCAGATTTATGACAATGCTATGATCCAGGCGGGATTAGCCGTTGATCCGCTGGAGATGGTGGAGCGAAATTACCGGATTCTTGGTAAAGCCGTAGCCTGATTCAGTTTTGCACGGAGCAAAATACCTTCTCTGCTTTATGCAAGACCTGCCTGTGGTCTTAAAAAGGTGACATAAGAGTTGAAAAATCGTCGGCTACAGGCTATAGCTCTTGTGTGCTTTTTTGTTCCTGATATATATAAGAGCCATTTTGTCGGGGCTGCAGCTGCTTCGAGCATGGGCCATCGTCTTCCAGGCTGACTGATAAACAATCATGCCGGGTTGGTTCTGTTGCGGGACTGAACATATCCGGAGAAGATCATGACAACAATGATTCGAGTAGTAAGCTGTTTTTTGGTTCTGATTATCCTCGGAGCCTGTTCGAGTAAACCGGTAAGGCATCTTGCCTCCGATGCAAGTCTTGTCAAAGCTGGTGTGTCAACCAAGGAGGACGTCTTGACCTATCTTGGTGACCCCGATTCACAGCAGATGATTTCAGCCACCTCAGAGCGCTGGGTATATAATGAAGAACGACAATCAGCCGCTCAGAAGGTACCGTTTTTGGGGAAAATGTTCTCTTCCAAGAACTATAGCCGTATCGTTGTGACCTTTGAGGGCGAAAACGTTGTTGAGGTTCGGTTCAGCTCCTTTGACTCAGACGAATTCGATTGGTCCGACGACTATTCCTGGCAAGAGAAGCGCCAGTGAATGGACGGTTTGGTACTATTCGAGAACGAATGGTACAAGAACAGTTAATTCCTCGCGGAATCTCAGATGAGCGGGTCTTGGAGGCGATGCGGACGGTACCACGGCATCACTTTGTCGATCACGCTCTCCAGTCTCGAGCATACGGCGATTTTCCCCTGCCAATTTCTTCCGGTCAGACTATCAGCCAGCCTTATATCGTGGCCTGCATGTCCGAGGCCCTGGATTTGAAGAAAGATCAGAAGGTTCTTGAGATCGGAACCGGCTCCGGCTATCAGGCTGCGGTTCTGTCGCGTTTGTGTCAGCAGGTCTACACGGTGGAGAGGATTAATATTCTCCTGGCCAGTGCCAGGAAGGTATTTGATCAGCTCAGATACTTTAATATCGTTGCCAAACTTGATGACGGCACCCTGGGCTGGCCCGACCAGAGCCCCTTCGATGCAATTATGGTAACTGCCGGCGGTCCGGATATTCCCCAGCCGTTACTAGACCAACTGGCTGATCCTGGAAAACTGGTGATACCTGTAGGGGATCATTATCTCCAGACCCTGCAGCTCCTGGAAAAGAAAGAAGGCGAAATTACGTTGCGCCAGCTTGAAAAGGTGCGATTCGTCGATTTAATAGGCCAATATGGTTGGAAATAATGCAATAAAAGAGGCAAGCGGGCCGCTAAAAAAACTATATGACCGCTGTATGACCTGGATTGCCGGCCCGTATGGCGTCTGGGCGCTGTTTGTG
>JABDPQ010000007.1 GCA_013042695.1 Desulfobacterales bacterium
GTGTTCATAAAATCAGCCAGAAGAGGTACTGCATCATTGGCAAAAAGATAACAACCATATTCAGCGGTGTCTGAAATTACGACATTCATCTCATACAGTTTTTTACGGGCAATCAGGTTGGCAATCAATGGCACTTCGTGCAAGGATTCATAGTAGGCCGATTCCTCCTTGATTCCCGCAGAGACCATGGTGTCAAAAGCCAGCTCAACACCAGCTTTGACAAAGGCTACCATAAGAATACCGTTGTCAAAATAGTCTTGTTCGACAATTTCCTCCTCCATCGACGTCGACTGCTCAAAAGCGGTTTCTCCAGATTCCTTGCGCCACCTGAGCAGATTTGTATCATCGTGAGCCCAATCTTCCATCATCGTGCGAGAAAACGTACCCGACATGATATCGTCCATGTGCCTCTCAAAAAGAGGTATGAGGATATTTTTCAACTCCTCAGCCAATACAAAGGCTTTTATCTTAGCAGGATTGGAGAGACGATCCATCATGTTGGTAATGCCGCCATGCTTGAGTGCTTCAGTCGTTACCTCCCAGCCATGTTGGATGAGTTTTGATGCATATCCTGACTCAATGCCCTTTTCGATCATCTTGTCATAACAGAGCAATGACCCCGCCTGAAGCAAACCGCAGAGTATGGTCTGTTCCCCCATCAGGTCCGACTTTACTTCAGCGATAAATGAAGACTGCAGGACGCCGGCCCGGTCACCGCCAGTGCCACAGGCATAAGCCTTGGCAATTTCCCAGCCCTCGCCTTGCGGATCATTTTCTGAATGAACCGCAATCAGTGTCGGAATGCCAAACCCTCGGACATACTCTTCCCGGAGCTCGGTACCTGGTCCCTTCGGAGCAACCATAATGACGGTTATGTCCTTACGAATCTGCATGCCCTCCTCAACAATGTTAAAGCCATGGGAATATGACAGGCAGGATCCTTTCTTCATTAGCGGCATAAAAGAGGAAACGGCATTGGTGTGCTGTTTATCCGGTGTCAAGTTGACTATCAGATCAGCAGATGGGATGAGTTCCTCGTAAGTGCCCACCGTAAAACCGTGCTCGCTGGCGTTTTTCCAGGATTGACGTTTTTCGTCTATCGCCGTGTCCCTCAGAGCATAAGAGACATCAAGACCCGAATCTCGCAGGTTAAGTCCCTGGTTCAACCCTTGGGCGCCACAGCCGATAATGACAATTTTCTTTCCCCGCAACGCTTCTACGCCGTTAAACTCATCGGTTTCCATGAAACGGCATTGAGACAGTTCCTCGATTTGTCTACGTAACGGCAATGAATTAAAGTAGTTTTCAGCCATGCGATATCTCCTTTTATTTGTGGTCTTTTTTGCTCTTATTATTTATTTGAAACGATCATCTGAATCCATATATGCAGTATTCAATATTGCGTCAAGTGATTTATATGTGATACTGTGTTGCACATTTAGCAACACAAATCCGTACGAAGTAACCGTGAATGATGCGCGCACCTTAACAGGTTTACCGTTATGAACATCAGAGAACTGAACCTTTTTTTGAATCTAAGTGCGACACTGCATTTTGGACAATCCAGCAGATCCTGCAATATAACCCGATCCGGATTAACCAGGACAATCCAACGCCTTGAGCAGGAACTGGGAGAACAGTTGTTTCTGCGTGACAAAAGATCCGTCGTTTTGACTCGTGCTGGCGAGCTCTTTCGCGATTATGCAGAAGATGTCATCCAGCGACACAGAACGCTGCAAATTCAAATGGCAGCAGAAAACCATTTGCAAGGGGAACTTTCACTCTATTGTTCGGTAACAGCAATTCTATCTATTTTGCCACGAATCATCAAACGTTTCAGACATGCGTATCCTGACATTCATCTCAATCTGCAAACAGGAGATGCTGCGATGGCACTTCCACAGCTTGAATGTGGTAAAGCCGACATCACCATAGCAGCTCTGCCCGATCAGCTCCCTGGACAAATTATTTTTTTAAAGATTTTGGAAACCCCTTTGATCTTTATTGCTCCAAGAACTCCTGAAGAATTGGGGCTCAGCCTATCTTTTTCAGACTGGAGCAGACTACCGGTCATCATGCCTGAACATGGATTAAGCAGAACCCGATGTGAGCGATGGTTTAGCCAAAAAAAAATTACACCGTCGATATACTCATATGTGGCCGGCAACGAGGCTTTAATTGCCATGGTTGCCATGGGATGCGGCATAGGAGTTGTTCCTCGACTTGTTCTGGAAAACAGCATACTGAAGGATCGCATCCGCATTCTTGATAGCAGACCGACTCTCACACCATTTACCGTTGGCGCCTGTACGACTAAGGCTAGCAAACGGCTGCCGATCGTCCAGGCATTCTGGCAAATTGCTGAACAGGAGTCCCCAGGTCATATTACAGTTGGAGGAGCAGGTGAAACACATTCTTATTACCAATGACGATGGCATCCACAGCCCTGGAATCATGGCCTTAAAAGAGGCCCTTATGCCTTTGGGAAAAGTCATTGTTGTGGCGCCGGACAGAGATAATTCTGCCATCTCGCATGCGCTAACCATGCATCGTCCGTTGAAGCTGCATGCCTTGCAGAAAGATATGTACTGCCTCGACGGCACCCCTACAGACTGTGTTGCTATAGCTCTGAACAAGATATTCAAAAAGCTGCCTGACTTGCTGGTATCCGGCATTAACAACGGAGCAAATATAGGTGATGATATTTCATATTCCGGCACGGTCTCGGCCGCCATTGAAGGTACCATGTATGCAGTTCCTTCACTAGCTGTGTCGATAACTGGTGAACCACCATTTTCGTATGAGAACACCTATGAAATCATCCGCGAACTGGCAGCAAAAACCTTGGAAAACGGCCTGCCGGCAAATACACTCATGAATGTTAACATTCCAGCTGGTGCGCATATAAATGGTTTACGAGTTACCCGTCAAGGGCGTCGTATATGGAAACAATCTGTTCAGGAAGTCGCCGACCCTCGTGGGCGCATACACTATTGGATAGGTGGAGGAGTTCCTCTTCTTGATGCAGGCAGAGACACTGATGTGCATGCCATAAGCAACGGTTACGTGTCTGTTTCTCCAATTCATCTCGATTTAACCAATCATGAGGGCATCAGCTATTTCAGAGATGACCTTGACCTTGAAGCGATACCTTCCATTGCCAAATTCAACCCCTCTTCATGAAGAGGACGCCGCAACCTCCTGAAAATCTTCTACCAAACCGGTTCATTCATCTGCACACGGGCAAGCAACACAACAGAATTAATGACGCGGATATCGAGATGGTTCACACGCATCAAACCAAGCCAAGATGATGCATTATCTTCTCATTCATGTTAGCATCGCCGCTTAAATGCACTGATCGTCCATCTATCTTAAGGAGCTAACACATGCAAGTTACCTGTCATGGAGCTGCCGGCGGCATTGTTACTGGTTCATGTCACCTTGTAGAAACCGATTCCTGCCGCTTTTTAGTTGATTGCGGTATGTTCCAAGGAAGCAAAAGTCTCAATCGCCTCAATTATGAACCATTCGAGTTTGATCCAAAAAATATTGATTTTGTCATTTCCACTCATGGCCATATCGATCATTGCGGTCTCTTGCCGAAACTTGTCAAGCATGGGTTCAAGGGGACCATTTATGCCAGCCCTGCCACCGCAGACCTGCTGCCAATAATGCTTGGCGACAGTGCATTTATTCAGGAAAAAGATACTGAGCATGAAAACAGAAGGCGGCTGAGGAAAGGGCAGACGCCGCGCGAACCACTCTATACCGGCAAAGATGTCGAAGAAACCGCCAAGCTGATTCAGGTTCTCGAATATGATACAACCATGAAAGTCGTCGACTCTATATCGTTTCGGCTTAGGGATGCCGGCCATGTGATCGGCTCTGCAATTGTTGAGCTTTACGCGAAAAGCAAGGACAGTTCAGAAAGCAAAGTGGTGTTCTCCGGAGATCTTGGTCAGTGGGATGTTCCAA
>JABDPQ010000010.1 GCA_013042695.1 Desulfobacterales bacterium
TGTGGAAAACAGAAATCTCAACCAATATAAACTGATTCCAATTCCCAATTGCGGCACCTTCTGTTTTAACTCAAGCGATTTCAACGGCTTATTATGAAGGCAGTTCTTTTGGTCGCAGGTCTTGGCACACGTTTGCGGCCGCTCACCGAGATTACCCCTAAATGTTTGCTTCCCATTGGTGGCAAGCCTTTACTGCAGATCTGGCTTGACAAACTTGTCGCCAGTGGGGTGCAAGAAGTGCTCATTAATACCCATTGGCTTTCTGGGGAAGTCGAATTATATATAGCCCAGATTCAGAAGAGAATAAACATTGCAATTACTCCTTTTTATGAGCCGGTACTCCTTGGCAGCGGAGGTACCCTGGCTGCCAATAGGGACTGGCTGAGTATATCGAGAGATCCTTTTTACATCATCTATGGTGATAACCTCTGCTGGGTTGATCTTACTGAAATGAATCACTATCATTGCAGCCATGATTTTCCTTTTACCTTGGGTGTGTTTCGCACGACCAATCCGGAGAGATGCGGTATTGTAGAAACTGACAGAGACAATGTGGTGACTTCCTTTGAAGAAAAGCCGGCAAAACCCAAAACTGATATTGCTGCCGCGGGAATCTATATGGCTGACCGACGCGTCTTTGATGTCTTTCCCATGGTAACTGAAAAAAAGTCCGCTGTACTTGACCTTGGCTTTGATATTCTGCCCCGGTTAATTGGCAAGATGAAACGTTTTGATGTCGGTAAGTGCATTGACATTGGAACTCATGCCTCCTATCAAAAGGCACAGCAGCTGTGGCAACACTATAACGAATAGCTATGGAACTCTTCTCACAGAAATATCTCGATGATCTTTGTATGGTTCTGGAGCGGTTCCCCCATGACGGCTTCAAGAAAATGATCGATGTTTTTATGAGCGTTTATAAGGAAGAAAGAAACATTTTTGTTATGGGAAATGGCGGCAGCGGTTCAATTGCATCGCATTGGGCAGGAGATATTAACAAAGGATGCTCTCTCAGGTTGGACAAAAAATTTAAGATGATCTGTCTGCACGACAACGTTTCAACGATGATGTCATACGCAAACGATTTTTCCTATGACCAGGTTTTCGTTGAACCTCTAAAGAATTTCTTTCGACCAAAAGATATGGTTATCGCCATCTCTGGAAGCGGAAACTCAAAAAACATACTCAATGCCATTGAATATGCCAACACTCATGATGGTATAACCGTCGGACTGTGTGGCTATTCAGGAGGCAAATTACGGGATATGGTAACCATCCCCCTCTGGGTGGAGGTCGATGACATGCAGAAAGTGGAAGATGTCGCTATGGTTATCGTCCATATGGCCATGCAGGCGATCTGCAGAGAACTTTCTATTGAAGAGACCTGTTGATCCACCTATAGGGCAAGATTTATCTGTTAGTCTGTTGAACCGCTGATGAGTCCAGCTCAAAGAAATTATCCGTCATCTGCAGTCTCCCCGGTCTTGCTATCTGCTTCCACCTGGATGTATCAAGCGATGTGTCCCGCAAATAATTTCCTGCCAATGGCATTTTGGTTGGTATAAGATTTTCAGTTGATACTCCCAGTAGTTCCATTCCGGTTCGATGAAAATTATACACTGACATCCGTTGGCCGGCCACGTGCAATGTACCAGTATAAGACGTCTGGGCTATTGAGATCACGGCCTCAGCAAAGGTCTTAATGCCAAGGGGGCTTTTGTACATATCTGAAAACAAGTACACTTTGTTGCGGTCCCGCAGTGACCCCCTGGTATTGGACAACCGGTTATCAAGAATTGAATCTGAGAATCCGTACAGGTAACTTGGCCTGAGGATGCAATAGTCCGGGCAGCTGTCCTGAATGATTACTTCACACCTGGCAAGATTTTCCCCGTAGTTAGATTTTGGATTGACGGGATCGTCTTCGCCGTAAAACCCCTTGCGGCCGCTGAAGACTGCATCACTTGAGATATAGATGAGACGCGCTTGAGCGTTGTTTCTTACGAAAAATTCCATGGCTTTTTCAACACTTCGCTTCTCCCCATCCTCTACCATTGCGGCAAAAACAATGGTATCCCCACTCTTTGCAAGAGGTCGTTGCCTGGAATCTGAGTGGAAAAAATTATATCTCATCATTTTGCTCCCAGATTGGCTGGAACGAGATGTACAGATTACCTGGGTATCGTTATTTTTTAGATGCAAGGCAATCTGCCTTCCTACATAACCTTGAGCACCGATAACGACCCAATGATGTTGTTGCTGTTTCCTGGACATATGCAAGAAACCAAATAAATAATTACTTTAACGCTAAGCTCATTGATATATACCTCTCAAAGGCTGGGTGACCCAATTATTTTTTCTCGAGGCCATGACTATGACAGCAAACCTCTCCAATTGATTCAGGTCTTACAACTGGCAGTACCAGACAACCTCGCATCGGTGATTTTTTTTGAGTTTATGACCCCAATGCTAAATGCCGTATTTTCTGTACGCTTTGAGTGGTGCGCATTCCCTTGCAAATCTAAACAATGTAGGCGCATGATATGCAAAGAGCTAAGTGCTTGCGATTCACGCGGGATTTATTTATTGTCAGCCAATATTTTATGAGATGGATCTTTTTTCTATAACCTGGCAATCAAGAGGAAATTTTTGATTACTATCATCATTCCCTGTTTCAATGAGGCTGCACGGCTCGAGCCTGAACCATTTCTCTCTTTTCTCAAAGATACGAGTAATATACATCTTCTTTTTGTTGACGACGGATCCCAAGACGATACGATCTCGCGATTAGAAACTATCCGGGAACAAGCCTCAGACCGTATATCTCTGTTTAAACAACCCCAGAATCAGGGTAAAGGCGAGGCCATACGTCAGGGTGTCATCCATGCCGCGAACAGCCCTGTTACGCACATAGGTTACTGGGATGCCGATTTAGCAACGCCGCTGACCGCAGTTCCCGAGTTTATCAAGTTCACTACACCACTATACAACAAGAAAATGATCTGTGGTTCGCGGGTATTGCGACTCGGAGCGCAGATATCTCGTCACTGGTACCGGCACTATCCCGGTAGAGTGGCTGCCACATGCATCAGTATTATACTTGGTCTGCCGTTTTATGATACCCAATGCGGTGCAAAGTTGATTGAAAAGGAATTGGCTGTTAAAATTTTCGCTGATCCTTTTGTGAATCCCTGGCTTTTTGACGTCGAACTCATCGCCAGAATAGTCGTATTATATGGAAGAAACCAGGCAGCTCAGCTCATTTATGAACTACCGCTCAGCAGCTGGACTGATGTGGAGGGGTCGAAGGTTTCTCTGGGCTATCTGATACGGGTGCCGTATGAGCTCTCGAGAATATATTGGCGCTACCGCCGCCAACTGAACAATTCCTGAATGTGCAAAACCATAGCGTGAGCTCAAATCACTCTCTGGATAGTAGATAAAACGATCACTCCTAAGATGACGATAACGACCACACCATATCACTTTTCAGTGTCAAACCGAAAAACAAATCATCAGGCTATAACATTGCCATGCGCAATCTTTTAGAGTTTACCTATCCAACGCTATTGATACTGATTTTTAGTGGCCTCTTTTTTGTCGGACTCAGTAAGCCGGTGATCATCGACCTTGACGAAGGTGCCTACGCAGAGGTTTCCCGTGAGATGTATCTTGATTCAGAGGCAATTGTCCCGACATTCAATGGTGAAGATTATTTCGAGAAACCGCCGATGCTCTACTGGATGCAAATGCTTGGCTACCACTTATTTGGTATTTCCACTTTGGGAGCTCGTTTTTTCAATGCCTTAAGTGGTGTTGCCACCATTTTGATACTTTATATCGGTGCCAGAGGAGCCCTTGGGGCCCGGACAGCGTTTCATGCATCTCTTATACTCGGCAGTTCTTTTCTGTTTGTTTACCTGTCGCGCGTAGCGATGACCGACATGCTACTGACGATGTTTCTAACGCTCTGTCTGGTAAGCTCCTGGTATGGAGTTGAGCGTACGCTAAACGGAAAAAACGGTACCGGCTTGTTTTGGCTCGGATGTTTATCTGCTGCGTTGGCTATGCTCAGTAAAGGGGCAATCGGAGCCCTATTTCCCATTCTGACAGCACTCATCTACCTGAGCTTGATCGGACGTCTCACGCTTCTGTTTAGAAAAAACTGGATCCTTCCAGGGGCGATGATCTTGATTGTCATCGGTTTTTCATGGTACCTGCTTCTTGGCTTTGTACACCCGGAAGGCTTCGGTTTTATGAAGGAGCTCTTTTTAAAGCACCATCTGGGCAGATTTACCCATTCCATGGAAGGTCATTCTGGCTCAGTATTCTATTACGTGATTATCCTGCTTGTTGCTTTTGTTCCCTGGTTCAGCTATCTGCCAATAGCTATTATCCACCTGCCGATCAGAAATGGCAGTGAGCCGGGCGTAAGGTTTCTGCGTCTGTTTATTATTTATACACTTATCGTTTTTTTATTCTTCACAGCAGCCGCGACTAAATTGCCCAACTATATTTTACCTGCCCTTCCGGGACTATCCTTATGCATCGCGGTGCTGTTTAACAGAGCCGAAATCAAGCGGCCTCTGCCTTGGCATTGTGCCGGCTGGTTGTCCGCTATTCTCGTTATTGTGCTCGGACTCGTCCTTGCTTCTGCGCCGTTCATCATACCGTATCTTGGGGAGCTTCTTGGAGAAAATGCTCGCAAGGCTCCAGCGCTTGCAGAACCGCTCAGTCTTGGCTACACGCCCTGGTTTTCTGCTCTCATTCTTATCGTTTGCGGCATGTATATTATCTACACAACCCGGAAACATGTGATTGGCAAGATATTTGAGGCCCTGCTGCTCTGTTCGTTTCTGGTTAGTGCCACCCTTTCTCTGGCAATTATACCGGTCTATGATAAGTTTTTTGACCTGCCACTGACGCGCCTGGCGCAAGAGGCTGCTGCTCGAACACCTGAAGGGGGAGTTATTGTTCTCTATGAAGTTGACGATCGGCCAAGTATCAATTTCACGGCTCATCGCAGAACGACGTATCTCAATGATCGCAACTACCGGGACCTTCCTTCGCTGTTTTATAGTCCTGAAACCAGTGTCGGCATCACTACTGCCTATCATTTCGAGCAATTACAGAGGCTTGGGGTTGGCGTTGTGGAACTCTCTCGAGATACCGGTTTTATTCTCTTTAGTCTTGAACAAATCGATACACTGCCAACCGGAACGGCAGTTCAAGAAAGTGATACCTCATGAATTACGGACGACTGCCCTGCTGACTTAAGAGAGTAGCGCAGGTTTTTTTATCCATAAGACATCTGAGCCACTTGCAAAAAACCCTTTTCGTTCAACCTCTGCGTTATGCTTAAATTTTTATCCTCGGAATAGCAATTATATGCCTGCGGTAAAAATTTTTCGCAGGTCTTGACTTTGAACGAAAATCATCATTTTGCAAAAGGCTCACCTGCTCAGAAATTGTCCACCTAGTAAAGATAGCATTTAAATGAAGTGCTATCCAATCCGATGAACGAGGTGCTTCCCTTTGCCTCAGGCCTGTGGCACAGAACCGTGTGCTCTTGAAGCTGTCCTTGCAGCGTTGTTGTGGCTGCCTGTTTCACTAAAGCTGTGATGTCTGCTGTCATATCAGTTACCTCTGGTGGTTCTTCTCTTCAGCTGACCTTGAAGCCACTTTACAGGACACAGCATCGAGACCTCTTTCTGATAATCTTCATATGGTTGGCCAAACTTTTTATGCAGTTTTCGTTCCTCCAAGAAACTGCCAATGACAAAATAGGCACTGACAAAGCATGCGGTAATAAGCGTTGAGGGATACACGTTATCCGCTGCCGACCAGATAAAAATGATCCCTCCAAGATACCACGGGTGTCTTGTCACCCCTGAAATACCGCTCGTGACAAAATCGCTGCCATCAGACAGAAGCATTGACTTTGCACCACTTCTTATTTGGGCAGTCCCGAGAAAATGCCTGAGATCATAGTGGCGAGCACCGAGATAAAATAACGCAGAGGCGCAGAACAACAGACCATAACGGATGACAACCCATCCCTGGGACCATGAAAATAGCACTATTTCATATGACTGCAGATAAAGTCCAAAGAGAAGAGGAAAGATAAGGCTAAGCAGAGAGAAAATATTATAGGAAATCCGGTAATACCGAAATAATGGTCCCAACCGCCTCTCCATATACCTGCTCACGCCTGGTGAAATAAGAAGACTGTGCACCGTACACCAGGCGACCAATGATGCCGTAAAGAGAATATATGTCGAAAATGTTATTTCCATACCAATCGGAAATCCGCTCGCCTCACTATGAGTATCGATTATTGTGGCAAGGGCTATCATAACCCGATCTTTGCGTCAAACCCATTACAAAGAGCAGCTCATCTGCCATTCGAAGCTATTTTGCTCTATAGATTGATGAAAAGGTACTAGTACATCGCCGGACCTGATTAGTGCGCAGACAGTCTGTGAGAACTTTTTCTAGGGTAGTGATATCTGTTAAAATCTGGAATATATCGCTCTATTCTGTTAGAAAAGGAGAGGTAGACATTACATTATAGACGATATACCTGTGTTGAGCAGTGGTCCCACAGCTGCTCGGTTACCCGAAATCAAAGGACAAGGATGTCCTGCTCATTATGCTAATCATCATATCTCCATCCAAAACACAATCAGTTCCGGAACAGGTTGCTTCTAACTATTCGCAACCTGCATTGCTCAAACAGACCAGGCTTCTTATCGAAATACTCAAATCTTTTGATCAGCAAGAGATCGGCAAGCTCATGAAAATAAGTCCAAAGCTGGCGGCGCTCACCTGTGAACGTTTGCACAATTTCGTTCTGCCTCACTCGCCCGACTCAGCTGGTACCGCACTCACCACATTTCAAGGTGATGTGTTTTCAGAAATAGACACAGGCTCGTATAGCGGTAGCGATTTCGCCTTCGCCCAAAAACATCTGCGCATTTTGTCTGGTCTCTACGGCATGCTCAGGCCAGCTGACCTCATCCAGCCTTACCGTCTAGAAATGGGCACGAAATTAGCAAACGACAGAGGAAAAACCCTCTATGATTTCTGGGGAGAACGTATCACCGAGCAGATAAATAACGATCTTGCTCACCTGCAGGAAAAAACAATTATAAACTGTGCTTCCCTGGAATACTCCCGCTCAATTCAACGCAAGAACCTGGCAGGATCAATGCTCACCATTACCTTCAAACAAAAAAAACAGGGGACTCTCAAAACCTTTGCCATCTACTCAAAACGGGCAAGGGGAATGTTTGTGGACTATATCATCAAGAAAAGAATCACTGCAGCAGATCAGCTGTACGCATTTAACCGAAATGGCTACAGATATGCAGCAGATCTGTCGGACGATGCAGAAATCGTATTCACCGTTGATCTCTGATTTTTTAAGGTTTTCTTGTTACTCACCCTGGATGAGCTTCACACTGATGAATATACTGCACTGCAACGCGGAAGCTGGCAATATACGTTGCTGGTCCAGCAATAAAGCTAAGCAGATGCTTGTTATTTCATTATTTTTGTTGCCAATTGCTAATGGCACCAACATAATGATTCGACCCAGAAAAGGATGTTGTTGAAATTTTGATTATGGTCGAATCAGCGCAAACCATGAGACGATTATTTTGATAGATATTGAAAAATTCCTCACCATACTCGAGCAAGAAGTAAAAGGTTATCGTGTTCCCGTCGTTGATCTTATTGGGGTCCAGACTGCAAACCCTTACAGGATTCTGATGGCAACAATCCTCTCGGCACGGACCAAAGATGAAGTGACCGCAGCAGCGTCGGAACGACTTTTTTCGAGAGCCCCAGATGTCTATCACCTGGTGAGGTTAAATGTATCGGAACTGCAAAAAATTATCTTTCCGGTGGGGTTCTACAAAGTCAAGGCCAGCCACCTGATGGGCACGGCACAAATGCTTGTGGAATTGCATGGTGGGAAAGTTCCTGATACAATCGAAGAGCTGATCAAATTACCGGGTGTAGGCAGAAAAACGGCAAACTTGGTACTTTCGGTCGCCTTTGACATCCCTGCTATCTGCGTTGACACTCATGTGCATAGAATCATGAATATCTGGGGGTGTGTCAGCACCAAGACCCCCTATGAAACGGAGATGAGATTGAGAAAAAAACTACCAAGAAGCTGCTGGAAAAAAATTAACAGCTTGCTGGTTGCATTCGGTCAAGGCAGATGTAAGCCGGTTGCACCCCACTGTGATCAATGTATTCTCTTTGAGGAGTGTCCCCAGATTGGAGTAATCCCAAGAAAAATCTAAGAAGGTTTAACGATGGCTGCAGTTGAAAAACTAAGAGTTGTTATTGCGGATGATCATATTTTGCTCCGCCATGGCATTAAAAAAATCCTCGCACAAAATAATAATTTGGAAATAGCCGGAGAATTCTCTAATGGAAATGAGTTGCTGATTCATCTCAAAGAGGATGAGCCAGATCTATTGATCTTGGACATTTCTATGCCACCTATAAACGGTATCGATCTGACAGGAAAAATTAAGAGAATGTACCCTGCCTTGAAAATACTCATACTTACCATGCATACGAACAAGCAGTTTTTCTATCGTGCACTATCAGTTGGTGCTGATGGCTATTTGGTAAAAAGTGACTCTGATAATGAACTTCTCAAGGCGATCAAAAAAATTAGCGCCGGCCGCACCTATATATCACCACTGCTCACGGATGATTTTACTGAAGATGCTCTCAATGCTTACCGTGACCATAAGACCAACCCCTTCAAAGGGCTGACCACAAGAGAACACCAAATTCTGGGACTGGTCGTTGAGGGCTACACATCAAAAGCCATGGCGAAGAAACTCAATCTCAGCCCGAGAACCGTCGATCATCATCGCTCAAGTCTGCTGAGAAAATTCAATATGAGAAACAGCGTAGACCTGGTCAAGTATGCTATACGCAATGGCCATGTGGAAATCAAGTAGCGCTCAATTGTATTTAATTAAGTAGTCTCAACTCCCGTTGCATTAATCATGTCAAGGTCCTTCTGATATCATGTAATTTGCACAAGCCCGCGAGATCCAGATGAACTATAGTTATGCTTACTCAAAGTTGAGCAATAATTATAACTCCACCTCTACCATTTTCCATATTCCACCATAGCAACTCATTTACCAAAACCATATTATCAGTTACTGTAGCAGGTGCATAATTTTTAGGTTGCGCCTGGCTAATGGATTCAGGTAGTGAGTCAATCCCAACGCGTTGCAAAAGGTTAATCATGTGTAATGAAGACCGCTGGTAATGGCCATAATCAACATTGAAAACCACCAGGATCTGGTCCGCTATCTTCGTGAACAGGGTCTGATCACAAACCAAGACAAACTCCACTGCAAAAACCTTTACGGCGGGGTATCTAACCGTACAGTACGGGTCAGCTGTCCGCCATCAAAAAATTGGGTAATTAAACAGGCACTTGAAAAATTGCGCGTCAAGGAAGACTGGTTTTCGGACCCGCAGCGTATTCATCGTGAAGCAGAAGGATTACGCTGGCTCGCTAAACTGACAACTCCTGGATCCGTTCCCGGCTTTATTTTTGAAGATCATGA
>JABDPQ010000011.1 GCA_013042695.1 Desulfobacterales bacterium
AGTCCTTTGAAGCGGCTATGGAAGATTATTTCTTTCCGCCTGAAGCGAAAATGGTCTCCCCCACCATCACATTATCACCCATGCCAGGGGGTGCCTTGACTGCAAACACGATGATGATGCGTGACACGGGTACATTGCATCTCTATCCTCAAGTCATTAAAGAAATGTCAGAGGTCGTCAGGTTAGGCGGATTCGGCACCTCGGTTACGCCTGTGTCTCAGTTCTACTTCCAGCAGGCATATCTCAATGTCACCCAGGGTAAGTGGAAAAAGATCAATCCGGCCTATGGTGACATGGTGCTTGGCTATTTTGGCAAAACCCCGGTCCCGGCTGACCCGGAAATCATCAAACTGGCCTCCGAACAACTGGGCAAACCGGTCTTCACCGAAAATCCACTCGACATTCTTGAACCTGGAATCCCCAAAGCAACAAAGATTTTGGAAGAAAACAACCTGCCGGTGAATGACGAAAATCTTTTCATCATTGCCAGCTGTGAACAAAAAGGTCTCGATTTTCTGCTCGGCAACGGCAAGATAAACGTTCGTAAAAAATCCGATGAGGAGAAAGCCCCCGCCAAGCCTGCTGCAAAAGCTTCAGCTGCTCCAGCTCAGGCCCTGGGCCCGCGCGCTTATGCAATCACGGTGAACAATCGAATCTATGATGTAACAGTTGCAGAGGGCACCGGCGCAGTACAAGCAACTCCCGCCGCAGCACCTGCAGCGGCACCGGCCGCTCCCGTAACTGGGGGAACCGAGGTGGATGCCCCGACACCGGGAAATATCGTCAAAATTCTTGTAAAGCAGGGTGACTCGGTAACCAAAGATCAGCCACTTCTGGTAATGGAGGCTATGAAAATGGAATCTGAGGTAAAATCTCCCTGCAGCGGCACAATTCAGGCAATCCATATCTCTGCCGGGGATACGGTGCAGGCTTCAGATCCTCTTTTCACCATTGGCTGAGCAGCGCCTGTAAATGTTCAGTGTACTTGAGATATGCCGGATTCCCCGGTATATCTCCATGCATCATTTGAATGATGGAACCACTATGAAAATGAAGACCTTTCTGCTCATACTTCTTGGCCTCAGCCTGGCAGTTGTTTCTTCCTTGCAAGCTGCTCAGGATACGATATCGATTGTCTCGCCAGCTGATGGAAAAGTTATACGGCTTGATGTTGCTCCAGGATCTAAAGTGTTCAGCGGCGACACCTTGGCATTAGTAAAAGCTGACGATGGCACGACAATTATCCTGAAGGCAGGGGTTTCCGGGACTGTTTCGGAAATTTCAGTGAGCGCCTACCAGAAGATCAAGAAAGGCAGCTCGGTAGGTACAATCCAGACTGCCCAAATCATTGCTGATCAACCATTAGCAACTGTCGGCCAGGAACTCCCAAGCATCGGCAAACTCATCGGCAACCTGTTCAGGACCACAGGCCTCTATGGAATTATTGACGGTCAGGTACATAAGGACTGGACAGTAGGAATCGGCAGAATCCTGATGATTCTTGTCGGTCTTACCCTGCTCTATCTTGGTATTTTCAAAGGATTTGAACCGCTACTGCTGATACCGATCGGTTATGGTGCCATTTTGTCCAACATTCCTCTGGCCGGAATTTCTGAACCGGGAGGTATCCTTTACTATATCTATGAGGTCGGCATTTTAACCGGGATTTTTCCGCTTTTGATTTTCATGGGAGTTGGGGCCTTGACCGATTTTGGACCAATGATTGCCAACCCCAAAACAATCCTGCTCGGTGGTGCCGCCCAGATTGGAATTTTTGTCACCCTGCTGGGTGCCTTAATATTGTCTGATTTTATACCAGGGATCAGTTTCTCATTACGCGATGCCGCTTCTATCGGTATCATTGGAGGAGCTGATGGGCCTACGGCTATCTTCCTGTCCAGCAAACTGTCACCGCGATTACTCGGTTCCATTGCCATTGCTGCCTATTCCTATATGGCTCTGGTGCCGATCATTCAGCCGCCAATAATGAAGTGGCTTACCTCGCCTGAAGAGCGAAAGATAAAAATGGTGCAGCTGCGTCATGTTTCAAAACTAGAGAAGATGATGCTACCGCTGCTGGTTCTTGGTATCTGTGCCGTGCTGCTTCCAACCGCGGCACCATTGATTGGAATGTTCATGCTCGGCAACCTTGCCAAAGAATGTGGTGTGGTTGATCGTTTGTCGGATAATATCAAAGGTGCGCTAATGTACACCGTTACTATTTTTCTCGGTCTTGGTGTTGGAAGTAAATTATCGGCTGATAAATTTCTCAATATGGAAACCCTCGGTATCCTGGCACTCGGAATGATCGCCTTTGGTATCGGCACAGCCGGTGGCGTTCTGATGGCCAAAGCCATGAACAAACTCTCTAAAACTCCAGTCAATCCGTTGATCGGAGCTGCCGGTGTATCTGCCGTGCCAATGGCTGCCAGAGTAGTGAACAAGGTTGGGCTCGAGGAAAATCCGCAAAACCATTTAATCATGCATGCCATGGGGGCAAATGTCTCTGGTGTTATCGGTTCAGCCGTTGCTGCAGGCGTACTCCTGGCTTTGCTTTAAATCAACCGAGCGAATTTCTCAACAATCTGGCTCGAAATAGTAGGCAACTGTTTCGAGCCATTTTTTTATCAGTTCCTCCCGACCTATCACCCTGATAGCGTAGTAAGCATTTTTTTAAACCCTCTCTTTTTGTTATAATCCCGTCCTACTGGTTTAAAAAAATGTAATATGCGGCATATCACACCATCAGCTTAAGAATTCAGGAGTACAGTATCATGCTCGAGATAAGTAATGAAGCTATCGGCCAACTGGCTGAATTGTTGTCTCAAGGAGGCTCCGATTCAGCTATTCGCATCGCCGTCATGGGTGGAGGTAATGACAGCCCGGGGCTTGGTTTGATCGTTGATGAAGCCCAAGACAGTGATATTTCAATTCAGAAAGGAGCAATTCCTTTTATCATTGACCGGAGTCTCATCGAATATTGTCAAACCATTACCATCCGTTTCACTACAGGCAGTGGCGGAACATGCGGTGGCAGCAGTGGAAGTGGTTTTTTGATCACCCCGGGGAAGCCGATTAATTTCTGAGCTGTCTCTAGTGGTATGGCCGCGTCGAATCCAAAACGCCCCTGCGAGGATTGCCTTGGAATGTTACATGGATAGTCACTGACACACTCGCCACACCCGTCACTTTTTTCGGGTTCTCCGCGGAAATCCACTTTGCTGCCTCTCGTCGAGCACCGCTCTTATCGTCACCAGTCAGCGTACGACTTTGTTAATTATGTCCTGGTCAAAATAATTCAGCGCCATGCCCCCGTCGACAACAATCGTTTGTCCAACAATTCCCGATGAACGATCTGATAGTAAAAACACAGCAGTATCAGCAGCCTCCTGCGTTTTAAGAGCTGTTTTTCTCAGCATCGCCTTCTCAGCAAAGAGGTAGCTGTCAATGTACCCAGGAATTCCGGCAGAAGCTGACGTTTTAAGCAGCGACGGTGCCACCGCGTTAAAGCGCACCCGTGAAAACTCAGCAAAACTTTTCGCCAGAAAACATAATGATGAGTCCAAAGCTGCTTTGATTGGAGCCATATACCCATAATTCACCGCCGCCATGCGGGTGGTAGATATAGAAATGGTCACAACTGAGGCATCAACAGCAAGAAGATCTTGAAAATGATTTGCTATTGACAGTAATGAAAAACAGGTGATGTCGGCTGCTTGGAGAAAATCAGCTTTGTTCGTCTGATGAAACGGTTTCAGCCCTTCCGAATAATTGGCAAAGGCAATCGAGTGCACGAGTCCTTTGATTCGACCACCGGCCGATGCATCAATTTCCGTGGCAATCTCATCACGAACCCGGATCACCTGATCTTCATCCTCAACATCGCACACATAAACCTGACTGCCTGGAAATAACTTTCTAGTCGATGTTCGCCGCTCTTCTGTACGAACGACCAAAATGACTTTTCCACCCAAATTGATCAGCGTTGCGGCAATTGCCGTTGCAATAGATTTTTTATTGGCAACGCCAAAAACGACAAAATATTTGTCAGCTAGATCTAGGTAATCCATACAAGTTCGACGAATTCTAATGGCAATAGTTACGTGCAGTGCGAGAACCGAGCACAGATAATACATCACAGATCATTGCGAGACAAGTGGCAAGCCAGAATATCCTTCAATAACTCTCTGAGTGCTTCGATTGTTTGCTCATGGCCAAGAGAGAATCAGTGCATTATAATGTTTTCTTTTCGTTATGTTTTTGTTGCCTGGGTGGTCTTTTCGGCAAAGGTTGGGTAATATGTCACACCAGCTCGGTAACACCGAAATGCAAAACATCGGTAGGGGATAAAAGCTCATCTCTGTATAAACGCACATCTTATTGTATGAAACTGCGCATTTTAAAAAGCATATATCAGTCCTTTGATTCTTGGGCGGCGGACATAAAAACTGCCTGCCACCAAGGTTGTGCAACCTGTTGTACGCAGGCTGTCACGATGACTGAAATCGAAGGCAACTATATTTTAGACTATGCCAGCAAAAGCGGTCGCATGGATTGGCTTTTAGATAAATTATCGACAGACGATCTGCCGCTGCACCGACCGCTTTATACAACCAACGAAATTGCTCAGGCCTGCCTTAATGAAAATGACATTGATCCAGAAATGGGAACATTTGATCGAAGCTGTCCGTTTCTTGACCATAAAAATTGTTCGATCTATGAGGCCAGGCCCTTTAGCTGCAGGTCATTTGCCTCTCAAAATGCCTGCCAGCCAGGATCAACTGCTGAGATTCCCCAATATTACTTGTCCGCCGCTACCGCTGTCTCCCAGCTCATTGAGCATCTTGCGCAGCACCTGTACTGGGGCAACATGCTGCATATTCTTTATGCAATCATTCAAAAAAGAGGGCTTTGGCAGGATATGATCGAACAGGATACAAGCATTCAAGAGGACCTGATTCAACGCCATCTTCTCCGGGCAAAACCATTGCCCGGTTTTCTGCTCAGCGATGACGATAGAACTCCTGTCATGAAGCTGTTGGCCCAAATTCTTTCAACAGAAATTGGTACAAAGACAATCGAGCAGATCCTTAACGGCAAATGATAAGGTGCTTACCACTGCACGACACTCAAATGGCTCGGTTACGCCTTTTTTGCGGCTGAATAGTAGTTTTCATTATTTAAATAGCTTTAGATACTGACCATAGCCTTCGGTCTCAAGCTCTGCCGCCGGAATAAAACGAAGTGCCGCAGAATTGATACAGTAACGAAGATTGGTTGGTGGTGGACCGTCTTCGAATACGTGTCCAAGGTGTGAATCCGCCTGAGTGCTCCTCACCTCGGTCCGCACCATAAAAAATGACCTGTCGGTGTGCTCAGCAACGTTTTCAGGTTCAAGCGGTCTGGTAAAACTCGGCCATCCGGTACCGGACTTGAATTTGTCACGAGAGCTGAACAGTGGTTCCCCGGAGACGACATCAACGTATATTCCTTCTTCCTTATTGTCCCAATACTCATTTTTGAAGGGCGGCTCAGTGCCATCTTGCTGGGTCACTTCAAACTGTATTTTCGACAGGCTGTTCTTGAGTTCTGCTTCACTTGGTTTGGAGAATTGCTTTGTCCCAATATCCCTGTTCTTCCAAACGTCCTCAATAAATCCTTGTCTGCCCGAACCCTTTTTGTACAATGCGTAGTGCTGAACATTCTTGAGATAGTAATCCTGATGATACTCTTCGGCCTCAAAAAATGGTTTGGCTGGCAGTATCTTCGTAACCACCGGACGCTCAAAGAGCCCGGAACTGTCCAGGTCTGCTTTGGACCGTTCTGCAACGAGTCGCTGATCTTCGGAGTTATAAAATATTGCCGTACGGTAGTGATTTCCTCGATCGGCAAACTGACCGCCATCATCCGTAGGATCAACCTGTTGCCAAAAGGTCTCAACAAGTTTCTTGTAGCTGATTTTCTGAGGATTATAGCGTACCCTGACAGCTTCATAATGGTCTGTTCTACCACTTGAAACGAGATCGTAGCGGGCATCTTGTTCACTGCCGCCTGAATACCCAGCCATCACTTCGACGACGCCGTCTAATTGTTCAAACGGAGGCTCCATACACCAAAAACATCCCCCTCCAAATAGCGCTGTTTCTTCTGTAACCATAGCTTTTGACTCATATGCAGATAAAGCTACCGTCATTACCGTTAATGCAAATACTGCCTGCAGGTAATTCATGACGCAACTCCTTTTAATAATTATTCTCAACTAATCATAAAGTATTCATAGTTGCTGCCCATGACAAGTTCACTTCTCAAAAGAGATGAACAGACAGGGAGAGCGGTTGCTTCAGGCACCAATAAGGTGTATAAGAAGCGGGTTATCTTTGTTCACAAAATTTTGCCTCGGGGCCACCATGGAAAGACCGAATAATACCAAACGAACCAAGTTCATTTTCATAACTGGCGGAGTCCTTTCCTCACTGGGCAAAGGACTGGCTGCCGCATCGATTGGTGCTCTGCTGGAAAGTAGAGGCCTGACGGTTACGTTTCAGAAACTGGACCCCTACATTAATGTTGACCCCGGCACCATGAACCCGTTTCAGCACGGTGAAGTCTATGTTAC
>JABDPQ010000016.1 GCA_013042695.1 Desulfobacterales bacterium
AGAATGCACGACAGGAAGAGACGGTTGCTTCATTTGCCTCAATAACAGAGTTGATGAGTTGGCGGAAATCATCATGAAAATCTTCGCAAATAACAGGATACTCAATCCTAAATCGCCACAATGCCCCCTTAAACCGATCAAGCAGCGAATCCATATTCTCGAGCAGTTCCATGACATCTCCGCGCGATTCCGGAATGAGTGTTTTTGTAAAGAGACGTTCGTTAATTGATCGTCGTAAATTGTCACCGGTATGCTCACAGTCGGTAATCTCTTCGATTTTGCGTTCGAAGTCTTCGAGGTTTCCCATTAAATAGTACTCACAGCCCTGTCTAAATATCATGCCGGAGCGGCTGACACAGTTGAGAAATTCCTCGACCTGTTTTTCGATTCCAACTTTGGTTTTCAGTATTTTCATGTTTTGTTCGTCTGTTGTGGTAGCGTTTTCTGCCTATGCTGACGCCATGCCTTGTAGAGCGGCCAGATAAAAGAAAAAAGAGCAACCAGAAGGACAATAAAGGCCAGTTTATCCCTGAAAAAAACTCCATAACCATCCATCATCACTGCTCGCCTGAAATTCTCTTCGACCATTTTCCCAAGCACGATACCGAGAACGACCGGAGCGACCGGAAACCCATATCTTTTGAAGAACCAGCCGACAACACCGAAGCCGATACAGGCTGCCACATCAAACATTGAGCCGCTGACAGCAAAACTGCCGATTATGGCAATGGCAAGAATCAGCGGGTACATGATGGCTTCTGGGACAGAAACGACCTTGATGAAAAGCCTGTTGCCATAAAGCCCGAGAAAAAGCATGATCATGTTGGCAACAATCAAAGCAGAGAAAATACCATAGACAATTTCGGGGTTGTTCTTAAAAAGCATCGGGCCCGGGACGAGGTCATGAAGCATGAAGGCTCCGAGTAGAACGGCATCAGTGGCGCTTCCCGGAATTCCCAGCGCAAGCAGCGGCACGAGTGCACCGCCAACGGAACTCGAATTAGCGCTTTCCGCTGCGGCGACACCCTCTAGAGAGCCATGTCCGAATTTTTCCGGTTCCTTGCTGGCGCGTTTTGACATGTCGTAGCTGATGAATGCAGCTATTGTTGCCCCAGCACCGGGAAAAATGCCAATTACTGTGCCAATAATTGATGAACGGAGAATGGTGAATTTGATTTTTAGAAATTCGCTCATGCTGGGGAGTTTATTGTCTATCTTGTCCATCACTCTGCCGACACCTGTCCACGCCTCGAATTTGGCAAAGACGACACTGACGGCAAAGAGTCCAATCAATGCCGGTATCAGGGTGAAACCGTCGTATAATAGGTCGTTGTCAAAAGTAAAGCGGGACACGCCGGAAATCGGATCGATGCCGATTGTCTTAATGAGCAGGCCAAATAGTATGGCTATCATCGATTTTATAACATTTCCACGGCTCATTGAAGCGACCGTTGCCAGACCAAACAGGGCCAGGGCAAAATAATCGGCTGGGCTGAATTTCAAGGCAACTCGGGCGAGCGGCACCGCAAATAAGATGAGAACGGCAACACCGATTGCTCCGCCAATAGTCGAGGCAACCAGAGCGGTCCCTAACCCTTTTCCCGCTTTTCCCTGCTGGGTCAGCGGATACCCATCCATTGCCGTTACGGCAGCCGATGGGGTTCCCGGTGTGTTGATAAGGACTGCGGTTATCGAGCCTCCGTAGTTTGAAGCAATATAAATCGAAGTAAGGAGAATAAGCGCCAGGGCCGGGCTCATGGTGTAACTGAAGGGAACCAGCAGTGCCACAGCCGTTGATGGCGAGAGCCCGGGCATTGCTCCAGCAAGAATTCCGAAAATAACTCCTGTGACGATGATCAATAGCGGCTTCCAACCGAGAATTACTGAAAAGCCGATGGTAAAACTTTCTATGAGATCCATGCAGTCATCCCTGGCAATTATCGTTCCAAAGTATTCTTGTCGTTAGATAAAAATTTCTATAAATCCAAGCGGCAGCTGGATATAGAGCAATTTGTAAAAAATCAGATATGAGAAGAGCACCCACCCCGAGCAGACCAGAATAATGGTAAGTGGTTTCCGGTAGGAGAGCATATACATCAAGATCGCCAGAAAAAAGAAGGAACTGATAAAATAACCCAGATAATCCATGGCAAAATAATACGAAATGACCAAACCGATACCGATGATCAGAAAGCCAATCCTGCCGCGTTTCGGATCCTTTTCGGTTTTGCCGAACACGCAGAATCCAAGCAGTATCGCACTAAGCAGGACGATCCAGAAGATCCATAATCGGGGAATGAGCGCAGGACCGGCCTCTTCGGTCGGGAAACTGAAGGTGACCGCCCAGAGAAGCAATGGAAATAGTATCATGAGGGTTGGGATGATTGACTGGCCGGTGTATTCCTTACTTTTCGAGAACCTGATGGCGACGATACTACCTATGCCTGTCAGTCCAAGAAGAAAGGCCCAGACAAGAAGTCCTCTACCTTCACTAAAATATTCCATGCATTATCTCCAATTAGGCCCTGCCGCTTTGTATACGGTACTATATACTGCAGCAGGGCGTCTTGATTGGGGTCACCTATGCTGACAATTCGACTACTTGATTGCTCCAATCTGTTGCAGGACTTCACCAAACTCCTTCTGGTCCTTTTTGACCGTTGCAAGAAACTTGTCTTCTTTGTCAAAAAGCGGTACGGCCCCGCCTCGCTTGACATATGCCTGCCATTCCGGATCAGCATTTATCTTGGCGAACAGATCAGTATAAAAAGCTTTTGCCTCTTCGGGCAGACCTTTTTTGGCCATAAATCCGCGCCACATGATTTCGTTATCAAGCCCGTCAATACCAACTTCCATAAAGGTAGGAACATCAGCAAAATCACCCTCAAGGCGCTTGGAACTTGAGACGACTGCAACTTTTAGATCAGGACGACCGATGACATCCTGTGGGTTGCCGACATAGGCGACGCCATGGCCGCCAAGCAGGGCAGCCATTGCTTTACCACCGCTGGCATAGGGAATCCATTTTGCTTTTATTCCTGCTGCATCCCAGGTTTTCATTGCCATGATATGATCATTTCCACCCGCTGCAGGCCCAACCCAGATCTGTGAGCCACCTTTTTCTTTAGCATCAGCAACGATTTGTTCCCAGGTATTAATAGATTGGGTGCGGCTGGTTATGATTGCCTCCGGATCAGACACCATCATCGCCATCCAATCCAAGTCCTCGACATTGATCTTGTTTCCCGTTGAAACAATTTTACCGACATTGGACTTAGTGACAGCTGCGAATTGATAGCCGTCCGCTTTTTCTGCGAGAATATGCTTAATTGCAACGATACCGCCAGCGCCGCTCTTGTTGACGACAACAAATGTAGCATCGGTGTATTTTGCAGCGATGCCCGTGAATTTACGGGCAAATACATCGATTGCACCACCAGGTTTGGTGTAGACAATCAGTTTAATGGGTTTTTCAGGGAATTTTGCCAGGACAGCTGTAGATGAAACTGCCACAACAGATAACACAACGAGAAGTGTAACGAATAGTTTTTTCATGGTATCCTCCTTAAGTTTTCCCTCTGGGGGAATTGGTTCAGGCATCACTAACAACCTGACATCATATGAATTGGTTTTTCTCATTATGACATTCCAATTACCTGTTTGGCAGCTTTCAGGTAATTGGTGTTTTCGAACTCAGCTATTTCTAATGTGTTAATGACGTTTTCAATTGCCGTATAATCTGTACTTTCGGCACAGGCTGTTTCGACCAGGGCGCCGTTGAAAAGAACCTCTGCATATTCACAGATCACACCATCTACCGAAAAGCCATAGCGTTCCTTCTCGACACTAACTGCTGTCAGCTCGCGGCTTTCATCGACGAGGGTGAGGAATTCTTCGAGCGTGTAGGTGGATTGCTCAGCGGAGATCTGAACCAGCAGATTTTCGAAGATGGTTAAAAGATCTTCCTTATTAGCAGGAAATGAGAATTTGCCGCGCGGCTGAAATATTTCATACCCTTCATCGGTTTCCCCGACTTTTATTTTTATATCTAAAAGACCATCGCGTATTTTGACGTTTGCATCATTGGTCTGCGACGAGAGGATGTATATTTCCTCACTCTGTCTAATCTTGAACAGTTTCGCCTGGGCCTTCCACATAGCAAGTCTGACAATGTCAATTATTCCCTGGCCAAACACCCTGAATTCAGCCCGAGGAGTGATTTCCTCCGCTTCTGAAGTTGATGTGGCAGTGTTTTTATCGAATACGCTCATGCGCTTATCCTTTATGCTGTGATTACTCTAGTTGGTCAATATGTGGATATCATAATCATCTTCTGTCTCCGAGCTCACCATTGAGAGTATGGTTGCTTGATTAAATTGGAGTTGAAATAACGGACATCGCCGGTTACTTCTTCCCCAACCCACTCGGGTTTGTCAAATGACTGGTCTTCACTTTCAAGCTCAATTTCGGCAACGACAAGGCCGTCGTTTTCTCCGAAAAATTCATCAACTTCCCAGGTGAAACCTCTGAATTTAATTTTATACCTGTTTTTTTCGATGAGGGGTTTTTCACACAGCTCATCAAGCAAGCTGTTTGCATCTTCCAGGGGTATTTCATACTCGTACTCAAGCCGGGTAGCACCAACACTGATTCCTTTAATGGTCAAAAAGCCTTTTGCGGCGATAGTTCTTACACGAACGGTTCGCTCTTTAACCGTACTCAGATAGCCTTGCCGATACGTTGTCCCGGCAGCAAGTTGCTTGTATTCAGCACCCGTTAATAAAAATTTTTTCTCAATTTCAACGCCCATTGCATCCCCCTCTTCCCCATATGATTTATTAATTGACCAGCTCTTTGTTCTTAGAACCTTTATTTGTCTTATGGCCTTTTTTCTCGATAGCTTCAATGGCTAAAATCTGTTCTGCAATCGATGCCGTGTATATATTGATCTGTTTTATTGCATCTATCATGGCCATATGTATCCGGTGCGTCTCAATGGATTCGGGCCGTTCTTCAAGTAGCCTCTTGATATGCTGCTGTCGGAAGTGGTGATCAAGATCGCTGTATCGTAATTCTTTTTTCTTGATCTTTCTGGCTATTTTTTTTGTCCCTTCCCTTAGGACGTTTTCCAACCGCTCCAGCTGTTTTCCAGCTTTCATATGGTAATCTAGCAACTCGTCTTTGCCTTCATCTGAAAAATCGACATCAAGAGTGTTTTTTCTTTCAATCTGAGGAACCATGGTACGAGTAATAATGTCTGCTGTTCGCCGGATGTTGTTGAGAATTGCCAGAAGACCTGCGATTTCGGTTGCTTGTTCTCCGTCGAGTTCTCTGCGGCTGATTTGAAGAAGGTACTTTCTGGTTCTGCTTTCGAGAAAATCAATTTTCCTCTTTCGCATTTCAATCCCTTCCAGCAGGGTGAGTTGGGGGAAAACATCGTCATTTTTTGGGGCGTTTGAAAACAGGGGATGAATCACCCCAAAGTGCATTCGCTTGATGATCTTTGCCATCCTGGCCATTTCTGAACGGGCAAGGTCGATGGCAAGGGCTGGAGTACTGAGCATTGCATCGTCAAGATGCCAGACGGCAGGAGCCACTCCCTTTGAAATCGGGCGATCAGGTAACATCCAGATCACGAGCCGGGCAAAGAAATCAATGAAAGGCAGAAAGAGCAGTCCAATGCTGACATTGAAAAAGGTGTGAGCGTTGGCAATCTGCCTCGCAGTTTCTGCACCAAAACTCTGTGCGATAAATTTCATAAGAGCAGAAAACTGGGGAATCCACCATATAAACAGAAGCACACCGGCAACTTTGAACAGCACGTGGGCAATTGCCACACGCTTTGCTTCTCGTGAAGTTCCTATGGATGCAAGGCCTGCAGTTATACAGGTGCCAATATTCGCCCCGAAGATTACCGGAATTCCAGCTTCAAGTGTTATCAGGCCCTGCTGGGCGAGTACGATGACAACACCGGTTGAGGCTGAACTTGATTGCACCAGCGCCGTGAAAACGGTGCCAATCAGCAGACCGAGAAATGGGTTTTCCAGTCCCTTCATCATATCAATGAATTCAGCGTAGGTTCGGAGAGGCTTCATGGCATCACTCATCATTTTCATGCCATAGAATAAGATACCAAAACCCAGAATTGTATCCCCAATACTCTTGACACTCTCATTTTTACCAAATAATCGTAGACAGAAACCGACGGCCACCATGATGAGGGCATAGTCAGTCAATTTAAAAGCAATCATCTGGGCAGTTATCGTTGTGCCAATGTCTGCCCCAAGTATCACTCCAAGTGATTGTGCGAAGCTCATCAATTCTGCCTGCACGAAACTCACCAGCATGACGGTAGTTGCACTGCTTGACTGAATCAGCATGGTGACAAAGGCACCAACGGTGAGGGCGACTACCCTGTTTTTGGTAAGGGCCGCGAGAATCGAGCGCATCCTGTTTCCGGCAGTTTTTTTCATGCCGTCGCTCATTTTCTCCATCCCGTAGAGAAAAAACGCCAGTCCGCCAATAAGGCCAATGATCAGGAGCGGCCAGGAGATCGGGGCTAAATCATCAGCAGCAAGGGCATTTGTGGGCAGCTGCAAAATGACCGCCGTCATCAGGAATGCAGGGAATGTGGCATGCTTTGATGCACGAATAAGATTATCCATAACGTTAAGTGACGTAAATTTCACAGTATTGAGCTTGGAGACTTCCCTTTATCATTATCCATAAGTAATTTTTATTATTCCTTGGCGGCTGTGGTTATAACTTCTTGCCCAATAAGCTTGAATGACCAATATATTGTAATTGGTTCTTACTCTCTTTATTGCTGAAAAAATATAGATACTCGATTATATAAGATGAGCTTGACATATAAATATTTGCCATTTTTTGCTGGAAAGGCAAATTATATATAATTCTATACGTTATAAGTATTTCTTATGAATATAAGCCAATTAAGGACCTTTCAAAAGGTTGCATTAACGGGAAGCTTTACACGGGCAGCCAGGGAGCTTTTTCTTACTCAGCCTGCAGTCAGTCAGCAGATCAAGGCCTTGGAGCACATGTATGGTGTTAGATTATTTGATCGCCAGGGGAAAACTATTCAATTGACTCATCAGGGAGATATTCTTTTTACCAAAGTCAACAGTATTTTGAATGAATTGCGCGATATTGAGAAGATTTTTGAGGAAATGTCAGATCTTGCTATCGGTAAAATTGATATTGCCTCCACAGCTGTTTTCAGCACTTATTTTCTTCCCAAAACAATGGGGGTTTTCAGCAACAAATATCCTGGTATTGAGCTTGAACTGCATACCGGTAACTCCCACACTGTGATCACCAAGCTGCTAGACGGCAGCACCGATATTGGCTTTGGGGGCGTCGTTAAATCGGAACCGGATATCCAATTTATGCTGATTCACCAGGAACCGTATGTTTTTGTTGTCGGCAGCGAACATCCACTCGCCTTGAGAACCCAGATTTCCGTAGATGACCTCAAAGCTTTCCCCTTTATCTGGCGGGAACATGGAACGCTGACTCGCCGAAAAATGGAAGAGATGCTTGGTGGAACCCAATCAACACATATTTTTAGAAATGTCATTGAGGTGCAGAATGTTGAGACGGCAAAACGACTTGTTGAAGGGGGATACGGGGTAACAATTATACCCAAAATTGCTATTAG
>JABDPQ010000021.1 GCA_013042695.1 Desulfobacterales bacterium
GTCTATATCAAGCCCAAAAAGGCCTCAGCCTCGCGTCGCAGGCTGTAAAACCGGGTGGCAATATTTTACTGCTTGCCGCTTCGCCTCAAGGTGTTGGAGATGATGTCTACTTTGATTATGTCTCTCACTTCACAAGTCCCGAAGAGGTTCTGGCCGATTTCAGGAAAGAGGGTTTCAGGATGGGAGCACATAAAGCCTACCTCTTTGGTCGGACACTCAGCCGTTTTGACGTTGCCATATTCTCAGAGCTTGATCCAGGGGTGTTGCAAAAATGCCATCTTCGATCAGCTGACCCCTCTGAGGTGGTTGAAGAATGGGTGGAAAATTTTGATGGGAATCCCAAAATCGGAATAATCCCTAACGCGAACACCACCTACTTTTACAAAAAGGAGCAATAACAAACTGTTATTATATGAATTTTCATACCGGCTCAGCAACAGCAGAGACATATGTCTCCATTGTCTAGCATCGATCCAGAATATATGAAATTAAGTAGCATAAGGTAGTAGTTGTTAAGAGGAGAACCGAAGTCGGATAAACCGGCAATCGAGGAACAGTATTAAATCTGCACACTCGTTCGATTCATTATTAACCAATGTAGGAGGTATATATGATACCCGATTTTTTAGTACACGAAGCTGCGGATGGCGTAGGCGTTGTGGTCGTAGAAGGCCTGAAGGCCAACCAGGAGATCACTGGCTGGGTCATGAAAGAAGACGAGACCGTTACAGTCAAGATTCTCAATGACATCCCGATTGGCCACAAGGTGGCGTTGAAAGACTTTGCCGAAGGTGACACCGTTATCAAATACAACACCGACATCGGCAAGGTTGTAGCCCCAATTAAAAAAGGCGAACATCTTCACGTTCACAACGTCAAAACAAAGAGGTGGTAAATTATGGAACAGAAATTTTTAGGATATCGTCGTGAAAATGGCCGGGTTGGTGTGCGTAACCATGTAATCATCCTGCCGCTGGATGATCTTTCAAACTCTGCCTGTGAGGCTGTTGCAAATAACGTAAAGGGCACCATGGCTATCCCCCATGCCTATGGCCGACTTCAATTCGGTGAAGACCTTGAGCTCCATTTTCGTACCCTTATCGGTACCGGCTGCAACCCAAATGTGGCAGCGGTAATCGTTATCGGCATCGAGCCTCAATGGACTGATCGCATCGTTCAAGGCATCGCCAAAACCGGAAAGCCAGTCACGGGATTTGCAATCGAACAGAATGGTGATTTCAACACCATCTGTGCCGCATCTAATAAAGCCAAGGAGTTCATGCACGCCGCCAGTGAGATCCAACGCGAAGAGTGCGATATCAACGAGCTGTGGGTATCCACCAAGTGTGGTGAGTCCGATACCACCTCAGGAATTGCAACCAACCCAACCGTCGGTAACACCTATGACAAACTCTATGAAAAGGGCAATACCATCCTGTTCGGTGAGACCACAGAATTGACCGGCGGCGAGCATCTAGTGCTCGAGCGTTGCGCCAACGACGACGTTCGCAAAGACTTCCAGTTTTACTTTGACCGCTACGCCAAAGTTGTCGATGATCACAAAACCAGCGATCTTTCCGACTCGCAGCCGACCAAAGGTAATATCGAGGGCGGCCTGACCACCATAGAGGAAAAAGCGCTTGGTAATATTCAGAAAATCGGCACCAAGGCCCCAGTCATCGGGTGTCTGGAAAAAGCTGTCGAGCCGACAGGTCCTGGCCTCTGGTTCCAGGACTCTTCTTCTGCTGCAGCCGAGCAGGTCACCCTGTGTGCCGCTTCAGGCTTTGTCGTTCATTTCTTCCCGACCGGCCAGGGCAACATTATCGGCAATCCGATCCTGCCAGTAATCAAGCTCTGTTCCAACCCTCGTACCCTGAGGACCATGTCAGAGCACTTTGACGTTGACGTTTCCGGTCTTGTCCGTCGTGAAATAAACCTCGATGAAGCCGGTGACAAGCTGCTTGACATGATGGTACGAACCGCCAACGGTCGTCTGACTGCGGCTGAAGTTCTCGGTCATCGTGAGTTCATCATGACCAAGCTGTACGAGAGTGCATAATCCGAACTGTTTTTTTAATGCCATCAGGGCTTATCCACCAATGCCCTGATGGTAGTAAACATTCAAAGTTATATTGATATTATTGGTGACCTTAATATTATAGTCCTTGGATCTGGAATTATTAACAAGGCAACCTGAGTCTTAATCGTAAGATACTTTATGGGTCGATCATAATGAAATTATTGCTCAATGCTCCCCTTGAACATTTGCGTTGCACCAATAGTGACAACACTATCAAAGCATTGCATGTTCTCGAGTACATATGCCGGTCAGAAGAGGATTGTAGCGTTTCTGCTATCGTGAGCAATGTCGATGTCGATAGATCCCAACTCAGCAAATGGTTGGAAGCATTTGTTGAGTCTGGCTACATCAATAAAGACCATGAGACTGATCTCTATTATCCAACCCTGAAAACTGCCACTCTTGGTAGCTGCACAGTGAAAAATATCAGGGCCCGCAGATTGAGTACTGAAGAAATCAAACAACGGTATTCGAGTGTGGAAGCATTCGTCAAGACTTCAATTAATGAGATCAATACCCCTGAAGTGACCGGTGAAATTGAACCAAAAGCAGACGATAAAAAATGAATTTGTTTTGGTTGCTGGAGCGATTCCTGTTAGAAGATTGTTTTAACTAATGAGCCTTTTGCAAAGCCTGGGGCAAAAATGCTGCCTCAGCGACAATGGTCCGCCAGGTTCATTTTTGAGGCTGGTCAATCAATCATAATCCTCCACAATGTGTTGTAGCTTATACCCAATCGAGAAGAGGCCTTCTTCTTGTTGCCACCGCACTCATCCACTGCACGCTTTACAAGCTGCTGCCGGATAGATTCGAGTTGCTCCTTCAATTTTTGATTTTTTGGGTAAAGGATCTGTTCCGAACCCAACCCTTTATTCGTCGAACTTGCTACCGTGTCGGCGACTGAAGAATCATCGGAAATCCAATCCACAAGCAGTTTCAAGAACAACTTTTGGTTTGCAGCCCTATTTTCAAGTAAAACCAGATAACTCTCTAGAAATGCGAACAATTCTCTAATATTACCCGGCCAGGAATAATTGGACATTGCCTCAAGCATTGAAGGGGTTAGCGAGTTTATACTTTTACCGTATGCTTTTAAAAGGTTGTTTAGTAGGAGGGGAATATCTGAAAGACGTTCACGCAATGGCGATATGCGCAGGCGCAGTGTCGTCATGCGATAAAACAAGTCCTGTCGGAACTTTCGTTCCTTTACCAGGGTGCTCAGCGGTTTATGGGAAGCACTGATGACACGAATGTCCACTGGAACCACCTTGTCTCCCCCTACCCGAACAATCTCTTTGGTTTCCAACACCCGCAATAGCCGTGCTTGCGTCTCCAGCCCCATGTCACCAATTTCATCGAGAAACAAGGTGCCTTTGTGTGCCATTTCGAAAAAACCAGGCTTGCCCCCCTTTTTTGCTCCTGTAAAAGCGCCCTCGGTATAGCCGAAAAGTTCACTCTCAAGGAGAGATTCGGTCAATGCTGCACAGTTCACGGCAACGAATGGATGCTTGGAACGCAAACTTGCATTGTGCAATGATTGCGCTATCAACTCTTTCCCGGTACCTGTTTCTCCACTAATCCATACCGCAGCATTTTTAGGCGCATACGCCTTGATCGCGCTCTTCAGCTCTTTTATCTCAGGTGACTCACCAATGATGTCATTAATCTGATAGTGGGCGATGAATCCACTCTTCCCCCTGTTCTTTCGCAGCTGACCGGCTATATTATGAATCGAATTTACATCACTGATAAAGGTAATGGCGCCGTCCAGATCGGGATGTAGAGAAAAGGGAAGCGTGGTGATAAGCAGCTGTACACCGTTAATGGTTACGGATCTGTCCTCAACAGCTTCCCCTTTTTGGAGAACCTCGTTGATCATCAACGCTTCATTGTACTTACCAAATGAAACCTCCTGACTGCCGGTTTGATCGAATTTCAGTAAGTCCTTAGCCTTCGCATTGCTGAAAATGGTGTGACCGATCTCATTGACACACAGAACGCCTGTGCGGAAAAGCTTGAGCATGGCTATGAACTGCTGTAATCTTTCGCGTTCCACTCGCTGGTCCCGAGCCATTCCTTTTGCTTGTATTATCGCTTGCTCAATGCTGTACCGGTTCGGTTTTATTCGAAAAAAAGGAAGGTCGTTCACTTGAGCCTTGGTATAGCTCAAACCACCCCCGACGAGCACTTCGATCCCCTCACTTATCGCCTTGTCCAGAGCAGATGAAAGCGTTTCTAGAGAATTGAACATCACTTTCTTGATTTGCACATCCAATAGGGTTTCAATGAGCTGTGTGTCGATATTGTCAGTTTCGCATACCGTCAAGGTGATTTGGGACGCTACTTCTTTCGCTGCTACAATGGCTTTTATAATCTCATAGTCATCTCTAGGAATCACCACGACGGATCTTCCAAGTTCATAGAGCAAAGAAGCACCGAGGGAGCTGTAGCAGATAACGACTTCATAGCCCTGATCGAAAAGATTTTGAACCATGCGCAACGGGTCTTCGTATGAGAAATCAAAGAAATCGAGCGTGATTTCATGATCACGCATGGTTTCTTTCATGATCGTTTCCAGTCTTGGAGTATGGGAGACGACAGCGAATCGGTAGGGGCGAAATAGCAGCATAACACTCTCATATGTAAAAATATATCTCACAAATATAATACCAATTTAACAACAAAAGATCCATATGCAAACAAGGTCTTGTTATTACATCAAAAAGATATAGGCACAGAGATTGCTTACTTTAATAAAATCCAGTTTCTCAACTCACAGATCCCATAAGGATGGCAAAAAATGAATACAGATACCTCAGCTACAATAGAGATTGATGAGCCCACCTCCCGTGTCGATACCAAGTTTTCCAACCGCGCGCAGACGCAACGCTGCCTGAAGGCTGTGGACAGAATGAAGGCGTTTCTTTTTAACGCGCCCCAGAAAGTTGATATTGAACGACTGCATTTTCTATTGGAAACCTACGAGGAGTCATCCAATGAACCTGTCATTATCCTTCGGGCCAAGATCTTTGAAAACCTCCTGCACAACAAGAGGCTGTTCATTGACGACAACCCGGTGGTGGGAACGGTAACAAGTCAACCTGCAGGGGTCTACATCTACCCTGAATGGGACTCTAACTGGATCATTCAGGAAATGAATCAGGCGATGATGAGCCATTTAGGCAAGGTAGACATAACCGACGAAGAGAAGAAGATCATGCGCCGGGCGGCAAAGTTCTTTAAAAATCGCAGTGCTACAGCAAAAGCGCACGAAATGTCCAGGCAGATACTGGGCTATGACCCGAAAAATGATATCAAGGCGGGACTTTTCACAGAAACCACGACCTACACCGTCGGCGCCGGAAATGTCGATTATGCATCGTTTATCAATCGTGGCCTGGGGGATATCATCCGTGAAACCGAGGATCGGTTGCTCAATCTTCCTCTGACCAGGGATAACAG
>JABDPQ010000025.1 GCA_013042695.1 Desulfobacterales bacterium
TCATCTCAAGGGTTTTGGCATAGTCGCGTTCCTCAAGAATCAGGTTACGTAAGCGGACAAGTTTGTCGTGTGTGGTTGCAGTTGTCATGGTTTGTTGGTCTCAACGAGAAACTGTAAAAGTGAGGTCGCGACTTTTTGAATGTCTGGTTCATAAGATCCACTTGCCACCTGCTGCTTCAGTTCCTGTACGCGGGCCGCTCTCTCCGTTTCTGCAGCATTGCCAGTAGACTGGGACTGGTGTACATCCTTGAGTACTGATGAAAATTCCACCTGATCTGCCTTGGCACCTTCTTCTGTTTTGTCCGTTTTTGATTGCGGAGTTTTTTTAACCCCACCGATATTTGGTGGTCCTCCAACTCCAAAGAATTCGATACTCATGCCAGCACCTCTTTCATGTATATATTCTGGAGCCTATTCGTCCAGTGTTCAGATTCTTAAAAATTATACTATTTGTTGTATATTCGAAACAAAAAGAGTCAACATAACTTTGAATAGTATAGAAAAAATCTCTCATGTAACTGCGCCTCCGTGCAAAACATTCTTGCTTCCATGCAACAAACTATGTGTATCAATTATTTGCTTGAATACTATATCGGAAGTTTACAACAAAATATTTAGATAAAATTAGACAGGGGGGAGGTTGTTGATATGCGGTAAAAGGCTATCGTTCTATCTTGTTTTCGACGAGATGTCTGAGCTGCTCAAACATTGCGTCTGCCAAGCCAAGTCCTTTACTTTTACTGAAATTGCGGGAAGTTTCCATGTCCAACATTTCTTGATATATTTCGGTGGATGCATCCTTTTCGAACAGACCTCCCTCGGGAATCGTTTTTCGCATGGCTTTGAACAATTCGTTAATGTACATAGCTTCAAATTCTTGGGTTGACTTGCGCAGGGATTCCAGATCTTTAGCTTTTTGAGCTTCGGCAGTTACGGTCTGTTTTACAGCAGTGAGGACAGTTCGTGGGTCTATGGGTGTCAGTATCATGACTTGCCTTCTGCTATTATAAGATTATCAGGTCGCCCTGCATTGAACCTGAGGCTTTTATGGCCTGAAAGATTGCTATGAGGTCACGTGGAGTGGCACCAATCGCATTTAATGCTGTGGCTATGTCTCCAATACTGACCCCAGGCTCCATATTCAGAACGGTTAGCTGCCCTTGATCTTCTGCAAGCGTAATATCGGTTCTGGGGACTTCAACTGTTTCTCCTCTCCGGGCAAAGGGGTTTGGTTGGGAAACCTCGGCGCGTTCATCGATAATGAGGCTGAGATTACCATGGGAAACAGCGACTGTTGAGAGTTTGACGTCTTTACCCATGACAATGGTTCCCGTCCGCTCATTAACCACAACTCGAGCCGTTGAGTCGGCAATAACATCAATACCTTCAATTTCGGAAACAAACTGCACGACGCTGTCTTTAAACATCTCTGGAATGGTAACCACAACGGTTCCGGAGTCAGAAGGGTAGGCTGTATCCAGCCCATAAATCTGATTGATGACATTGGTAATATTATTGGCTGTAGTAAAGTCGGCATTGGCCAGTTGATATTGCAGACGTCCTGAATTTCCGAGTTCTGCCGGCACATTCTTTTCAACCGTCGCGCCATTGGCAATTCTGCCCACCGTTGGATGGTTTTTTTGAACCTTTGCTGCCTTACCACCAAAAGAAAATGCACCATTTGTCAAAGCACCCTGAGCTACGGCATAAACATTTCCATCAGCACCTTTGAGCGGGGTCATAATCAGGGTGCCCCCGGAAATACTTTTCGCATCACCAATAGAAGATAGCTGAACGTCTATCGTTGATCCCGGTTTGGCAAATGGTGGTAAATCGGCTGTAACCATAACCGCCGCAACATTTTTTAACTTTATATTACTCAATTCACTTGGGTTCACGGTAATGCCATTACGAACCATGAGGTTATATACAGCCTGAAGCGTAAATACTGATTTTTTAAAATCATCGCCCGTACCATTCAGACCGGTGACCAGACCATAGCCGATCAAACTGTTTGAACGAA
>JABDPQ010000026.1 GCA_013042695.1 Desulfobacterales bacterium
GGCACCCTGAGGCCAAGAAAAACAAACTGGGATACACCAGAAAATCTTATGAAGGTGCCATATCGACATTGTGTGCTGGGTGCGGACATGACTCCATAAGCAGTGCTATTGTGACAGCCTTTTTTGAGATGTCAGTAGAACCTCACCGAGTTGTTAAACTCTCCGGTATTGGCTGCTCTTCGAAAACACCGGCCTATTTTCTGAGTCAGTCGCATGGCTTTAATTCCGTACATGGAAGAATGCCATCTGTAGCCACTGGCGCCAACATGGCCAATAGAGACTTGGTTTTTCTTGGTGTTTCAGGAGACGGTGACACAGCATCAATCGGTATGGGCCAATTTACTCACGTTGTCAGGCGAAATCTCAACATGTTGTATGTTGTCATGAATAACGGCTGCTATGGTCTGACTAAAGGTCAAGACTCAGCTACTGCTGATAAGGGTTCCAAAAGTAAGAAAGGTGCCCCTGTTTCCCTGGAATCGATAGACCTCTGTGAACTGGCGATTCAGCTCGGTGCGGGGTTTGTTGCCCGTAGTTTTTCCGGTGACAAAAATCAATTGGTGCCAATTCTCAAGGCAGCCATCGCCCATAGAGGACTTGCCTTTATCGATGTTATCTCACCTTGTGTAACATTCAACAATGCGACGACATCTACCAAGAGTTATTCCTATGTGCGTGAACATATCGAGGCAACCGGCACCTTCGATTTCATTCCTTTGCGTCAGGAAATAACAACAGAATATCCTCATGGAACGGCAATACCTGTGCCCCTTCATGATGGTTCAATAATCAACCTCTTTAAACGTGAAGACAAAGAGGTCATTACCAGTAAGCGGGATGCTATCGCCTCTCTTGAAGATGCCAAAATTGCAGACAATATTCTCACAGGAATCCTCTACCTTGACCCCGAAAGCGAGGATACCCACGATATTCTCGGTACCACAGACACTCCTCTTAACCAACTGAACGAGACGGATCTCTGTCCAGGAAATGATGCCCTTCAGGAATTCAACCAGAGCCTGCGCTAATATCGATCTACTAAAATAATGATGGCGTTAACGTTAAGGCACAGGATTGCGTGAAAATCTACCAGGTAGACGTTTTCCCTATCTTGCCCTTTTGACTGTTGAGCCTTTTGCAAAATGATAATTTTCGTTCAAAGTCAAACCATGCGAAAAATTTTTACCTCACCCATATAACTGATATTCCAAAAATAAAAATTTAAGCATAACGTAGAGGTTGAACGAAAAGGGCGTTTTGCAAGTGGCTCTGTTGATTTCATCATTCATCACGGCTACCATAGAATTGGTTGCCTTGGTTGGTTTTTATCTGAGTAGACAATGTATCGATTCCAGTTCTTCAGAGACTATATGGTGGTTCTGTTCTGTAATAATTTAAAAAACCTGCAAAGATCCTTAGTCAAACTTTTTTTCCTTCCTACAAGTGTCGCTCTGATCCACTTTTCAGCTCTCAACGGTCTGGCCTCCGTTAATACCCCCTTAGAAATAACTTTGGCACAGTTCAAGCAGGTGCCGTGTCTCACCGAAGAACGCTATTCCTACTACAAAGGAATTATTTATTCGCTTTCCTACCCCAAGATGAGGGCACTCAGAGCCTTTTGCTCTCTTCCGGACCTCAAGGCAGCAGAGGCCATCGACGTCCTTGAAAAGCTGGTATTTTTTCCTCTAAGTTTTGATCAGGCAAGGTTTTTAGAAATGTTCCTTTCACTTTCAGATGTTACCATTGACGACGGCTGGAAGTTTCTTGAGCTGACAAGCAGCCTTGAATTTACGGCGATTCAGGCGATGGGAGAATTTGGTCAGACTGACAACCTCACCACAGAAGATGTCTACGCCATGCTTAATTCAATTAGCTTACTCGAGGATAGTGGCCGCTGGGCAGTAAAAGCCCTTTTTTCGATCCAGAATTTGAGCGCGGCAGAGGCGCGTGCAGGTATCGAAATCATCTCAACGATGAGCCAGAAGCAGCATGGGGCAGCAGAACAGGTATGTGTGCTGGTCCGCTCGTCTCCAAATCGCCTTGTTGAGATATTGCAAGTCGTAAGTACCTTAAATGATACTAATGCGACTAATATCGCTGCACTGTACATCGACGAATCGCTCACTCTTGGAAACGCATTGGATTGGCTCAAGGACTATTTTTCTCATTCGGAAGCTAGCCAGGAAACCATTTACTTCACCTTTTCCAAACCCAGAAAAACGACTCTGCTCAACTCCTTTTCAGACGCCTCCGATTATTTGATTTGGAAAATTAACAACCTTCATAGTGTGACCAACGAATTTGGCAGCGAAATTGGTACAGGTACACTTGTGCAAAGCAGTTCTGAAACACTCCGGGAACTCTTTGAAAAGCTTCATCCTGGCGCCCAGCGACGCTACAGCAAACAATTTCAACAGGCAATTGATACCGACAGAAAATACGATGCCGCGGCAGCCCTCAAACAAGCCACAGCACTTGCCAGAACGCTGACAGCTCGAGACCTCACATCAGCCAACATCTATATTCTGCTCTCAAGAGGGAGTGAACTGTACGATTCATCGTTTCGAGATATTCTCGTTCCCGTACTGATCAAACGAATCCAGCAATCATTTAATGCCAATCTGCTTGAATTCCTGATCAATACCGACCCCGAGAATGGCTTTGTATCGGATTTCATTGTCAGTTGCGCACAAAAAGGCAAGCTGACAGCCTTTTTCCCGACAGATCCATTAGAACAAAGAAAAATTCTTGATCTCGTTACCGGCTCTGCGTTTCAAAATGAACAGAGTTTGATTCTTTTTTCTGCGACCTTTACAACTCTTCTTCAGAAACTACAGCCGGAAGTACGGACGTATCTTCTTAAAGAAATAATTAAAACAATCAAGCTTCCGAACTCAACCTTTGCGCTGCAATTACGAGTCATCTTACAATATTATCTTGAAAAGTATCCAGGGCTTCTTTCTGCATCGGACAAAGAGATGCTCTTAGAGTTTTTCAGCCTTTACGGAACTGTGGATCTGTCACCTCTGGTTGTAACTGATTTTAGCCGCTGGAAGCAGGACGGCCGTTTAAACAGCTTATCGATTTTCCAACATGATGATGATGGTAGATCCTCATATCTTTCCAATTCGAGAAATCTTATTGATCATGGCTATAAACCAAGGCTTTCCAATACACTTAATTTGCTCCCCCAAAATAGTCTCGTCGCCAAACAGGCCAGAGAATTACTGGAGAAAGAGAAAGAACAGCCAGGTAGCGCCATTGGCTCTTTGTATACCTTGTCTGTCAGAACGCCATTGATTGTCGAGTGGCATAAAGACCTAAATGATATTGAGCTATCACACGCTGTTGCCGTTTATCAAGATAGAATCACCCAGCGTCAATTACTGAAGCTTTACATCGAAAATAACCTCGAGATGTTTGCCCAGCGCGGGCATAGCTACTGGAGAAAGGAACAGCTTCTTGAACCGATGCAGCACCTGCTCGATGCAGGTGAAATTACCCAGCAAGATATTGGTTCTCTCAACAGGTTTATGAGCATCGGGTCTTGCGGCGGGATTAGGGTTTACACCGAATTGAACAAGCTTTTCGACAACACCATTGATATACTTGCGACAGTCGGTACGGGTAAAGCAGTAGTCAACGATCCATACAATCAAATGCTGTTTGAAATAATCGCCACAACCCAAGATACCATAAGCTGGGAGGAGATAGCCCAAAAATCCCAGTCAATCTTTGCTGAAGAACGAGGCAGCGACTACCTGCTGCCAGGATCGTTACCTGCCATTCTTCACAAGATGATGGATACGCGCACCTCACCAAAATGACTATTTACAAGCGGATAGAACTCGATACCTTATTCGAGGATATGAGAACTGACCGCCAGCAGCAGATCTACCTCTGTTTTGGCGAACGCTATCTCTGTCGGCAAACTGCTGATCAGATACAAAAAAAGCTCCTGGATCACAAAAATGGTGCTGTCCATGTTATTGACGGCTCCGTTGAAACAGATTCCAGAATCCTCTCGCGCCTCCTGAGTTTCAGCCTGTTACCGGGACTCCAGATTTATCGTATTGAAGACAGCCAGTTATTTTTATCTCGTGATCTGGGGGCTGAGATCTGGGCCAAAGCGCTTAATGCATTCCAGAGGGATAAACAGACTGCAGCAGCCCGACACCTGCTAAACCTGCTCAATTCTACCTCTATTTCCTCTCAGGGCAACCGCGTTTTCTCGGATATATTGTCTGACCAGTGGCAGAAACTCTTTGGATTTGCTCGCCCCAAAGAAGACCTGTCCTGGGCAGACGATATAATCAGCGCAACTGGAGCAGCCGCCCCTGTCGATGGTATGGAAGACCGAATGATCTCAGCTATTGAACGAGGATTTCCGGCTGATAATGTATTATTGCTCACCGCCGAACACGTTGACAAACGTAAGCGGCTTTTTACGCAATTCAATAAACATGGGGCGGTCATTGACTGCTCTGTGGCACAGGGAAGCTCACGAGCGGCAGTAAAAGAGCAAAAGAGTGTTATTCGTGAAATGGCCCTCAAAACACTGGCAGAATTTAATAAAACAATTGAGCCAAAAGCTTTAGAAGTACTTTTTGAACGAGTGGGTTTTTATCCTGTGGCTGTGGTGATGGAGATGGAAAAGCTCGCTCTGTTCACAGAAAATAAATCACAAATCACTCGCAGTGACATTGACCTTATGGTTTCACGAACAAGAGAGGAAGCCCTTTTTGAGCTGACAGATTATTTAGGCAAAAGAGATCAGTCAAACACACTGATAACACTGAACAATTTAATCAAAGACGGTGTTCATAGCCTAGCTATCCTGGCAACGTTACGAAATTACTTGCGTAAGATGATGATTTTTCGCTCTTTGCAAAACACTTCTCCGCCTGAGTGGAGCAAGCAGATGAGCCCACACAAATTTCAAAACATCTATCTTCCTGCTCTCAAAGAGACCACGGTCTGGTCGAAAATGCTCAAAGGGCATCCGTATGCACTATATATGAGTTTCAATAAAGCAGCAGACTTTTCAATAGACTCACTTAAAAAATCTTTAACTATTCTTCTTGAAGCGGAGTACCGACTTAAGGGAGCCCCATTACCTCCCCGTATCATCTTGGAAGAGCTCATGATTTCACTCATTTCGATGACGAAATGAACGATACCGTAATGCATTCTCTGTATTTAGCGTATTGAAAACGAACCGATTAATCTTATAATTATCGAATAAAAGATTAATAGAAACTCACACAAGCCAGTAATAGCTCGTAATACGAATAGAAAATGGGAGATAAGAAAGGAGATCTTCAGGGTTCAATTTTAACTGAAGATGTGACAGAAACAAAGGAACCATTACTGTATAAAGTCTTGCTGCACAATGACGATTATACAACAATGGAGTTCGTTGTACTGATATTGGTAAACATATTTCATAAATCTCAACAAGAAGCCACCAGTATTATGATGAACGTCCATAATGACGGCGTTGGTGTAGCGGGTGTCTATACCCGAGAAATTTGCGAGACAAAAATTGTAATCGTGCATGAGCTCGCCAAAAAGAATCAGTTTCCATTGCGATGCAGTATGGAAAGAGAATAGCAGAATCATTACAAGTGAGTAATATCTATGTTGAGTAAAACACTCGAAACATCACTAATTAGAGCCATCAAGGAAGCAAAGACACACAACCATGAATTCGTCACCGTTGAGCACATGCTTTACGGCCTGCTTTATGATGATTTAACAACCTATATCATTAGTGAATGCGGTGGTTCCGTTGATACCTTGAAACAGCGCCTTGAATCGTTTTTCAATGCAGAGATTCCAACAATTACCTCCTCGTCTGCTGGAGACCCAACCCAGACCATTGCATTTAATAGAGTTTTGCAGCGTGCAGTTGCTCATGTTCAGAGCTGTGGAAAAAAAGAAGTTGATTCAGGAGATGTGCTGGTAGCAATCTTTTCCGAAACGGAATCTCATGCCGTCTACTTTCTTAGCTCTATAGGGGTTGGCAGAATGGCGGTTGTTAATTTTATTTCCCATGAACTACCGGAAGGTTTGCAGCAGGAGCCTCTTCCGAAGCCTCCTCCGGGACCTGACGCTCCCAATCAAGCATCTCAGAGTGAAAAAGAAGACAAAACACTTGCCGACTACACCATTAATTACTCTACACTGGCGTCGGAAGGAAAAATTGATCCCCTCATCGGTAGAAATGATGAAATCAATCGTATGATGCAGGTGCTGTGCCGCAGAAAGAAAAACAATCCGCTGCTTGTAGGAGAACCGGGAGTTGGCAAAACTGCCATGGCTGAAGGCTTGGCGCTGCGGATACATGAAGACAAGATAGCCCGCGGTCAAAATCAGAAAGCAATTGTACCTGATCTGCTGAGCGACGTAGAAATATATCTTTTAGACATGGGTTCACTGGTTGCTGGTACAAAGTATCGTGGTGATTTTGAAAAAAGACTAAAAGGAGTTGTTTCTGCCATCGAGAAAAAAGAAAATGCAATCCTATTCATTGATGAAATGCACACAATTGTTGGCGCAGGAGCAACCAGCGGCGGTTCAATGGATGCCTCAAACCTGCTCAAGCCGGCACTTCAGTCGGGCATTCTCCGCTGTATCGGCTCAACCACCTACGAGGAATACAAAAATCAGATTGAGAAAGACCGCGCACTCTCCAGAAGATTCCAGAAAATTGACATAGAAGAGCCCACAGTTGATGATACCGTGCAAATCCTTAAAGGATTGCAGTCACAGTATGAGAAGCACCATTTTATTCGCTACTCCAAGACTGCTGTCAAGGCAATGGCCGAACTTGCCGATCGCTATATAAATGAGCGATATTTGCCTGATAAGGCAATAGATGTGATGGACGAGGTCGGTTCACTATTTCGGCTTGAAGGTCGCCAGCATAGCATGGTGAAAGTTACTGATGTCGAAAAGGTGGTCTCTCACATTGCACGTATTCCGGCAAGAAGCAGAAAAGCCGCCGACATGGAATCTCTCAAAGGCCTCAATAAACAATTGAAAACCGTGATCTTTGGACAAGATATGGCAATAGAGGCTATTGTACAGGCAGTCAAGCGTTCCCGAGCGGGGCTCGGAAACCCTGAATCACCTACGGGGAGTTTTATTTTTGCCGGGCCAACCGGTGTCGGAAAAACAGAAGTTGCACGACAACTCTCCCAAGCACTCGCAGTCCATTTTGAACGCTTTGATATGAGTGAGTACATGGAAAAACACGCGGTCGCTCGCTTGATCGGGGCCCCACCCGGTTATGTTGGCTTCGACCAAGGCGGATTGTTGACAGAGGCAATTCGCAAACACCCGTACAGTGTGTTGCTGCTTGACGAAATTGAAAAAGCACACATGGATATCTACTCCATTTTATTGCAAGTGATGGACCACTCGACCTTGACCGATAACTCGGGAAGAAAAGCCGATTTTCGCAACGTCATTATTATCATGACCACCAATGCCGGCGCTCGTGAAATGGCAGCAAAGACCATCGGTTTTATGAATGACAAAAAGGACAAAGGCACTAAAGCTGTTGAAAAACTGTTTTCACCTGAATTCAGAAATCGACTCGATGGCATCATCACCTTTGAGCCTCTTGACAATGAGGCAATGAAACGAGTTGTTGACAAGCTCATCGGCGAGTTGGAAGGACAACTCTCGGAAAAGAAAGTACGAATCAATCTGACACCCTCTGCTCGCGAATGGCTTGCCAAAAAAGGGTACGACCCTGATTTTGGGGCTCGTCCGCTGAGACGGCTGATCATGAG
>JABDPQ010000029.1 GCA_013042695.1 Desulfobacterales bacterium
GGTCAGGTTTGCTTTTAAGGTAAGAGGAACATTTTAGGAAGAAATGGCTGACCCCTCCGTTGTGAGTCTCTTATCAAATTACAAACCGGGACTCCATCCGGACTAGAATATTTTATTCTCCAACGTAAGTAGATTGCCCTGAATCGCTATATAAAATCTTTAGTTCAGCACTCAAGGAATTCCGACATAGTTCTAGGTCTAGTATCAATGTGTAATTACTAACACAAAGTTCTTGCACAAGTTCTTGTTCGGATTTTGCCGATGTCATGTTGAAATTTGACGCAACCCATATTGGAGCTCCTACTTCATCTGATACATTGTATATGGAAGTTCGTGACGTGGAGTTACTTTCAGGATTCGGAGTGGTTTACATACTTATGAAGGAATATCGAGACCGCAAACTAAGCAGCGTTTGTGCTAACACACTGTCCGCAGTTTAAGGATTGACGGTTACGGGGAAGTAAGCGTTGGACCAGCAGCAAACGTTATCGAATTGGCTATCTGGTGCCTCGAAATTGTCCACCCTCAGGCGAATTATATATTCTCCAGGCTCCGGAAAAGTCAGCTGATTCGAAACCTCTGTCCATTCGTTGCTGTTTGGATCGCCAGTGTATTCATCTGCTCGATCCCTGCCACGCATCTCGCCAATTTCTATTTCAGGCGCTGCAGGGCCCTGATGCATGACCCAGTATGTGCCGAGGGGGTAATACAGCCGGTCATTGCCTGAATATTGATCTCGGACTCCTCGATCCTGAATATGAGCCGAAAGGGTGAGTGGTTCGCCCACCGAGACAAACTTGCGCTCTGCGTAAATCCCTACTGGATCAACCGACTCCGGCCCATCCATGTCGAATCGAATGGCTGGCTTCAGGGAACCTGAGGCCATTTCAGCGGCACTCATCTCGTAGGCGGCTGAGCCTGCATTGCCTGGTATAGACCAAGTGTTGCCGCCAGATGTCAGCGTCCAGACAACATCTATGTCTGCCATGTCTGGAGGTACGGTTACAGCAAAGGCGCCTCGTTCCTGGATGCCTACAAACCCACGCCTCTTGTACACGGGAAAGTGAGTGGGTTGGGCACCTTGAAATTGAGCCGGTTCTATCTTGTTGTTTGGTCCCAGTGGAACATCAATGACAGCCGTTCTGTTTCTATTGGCGAAGCCAAAGATCATGGTTATCGATCTATCTTCGTTGCGAATCCAGCCATTAAACATGGGAGCCACAAACTCGCCAGTCTCCCCGGGTGTCGCCAGGGGGTAGTTCTGAAAACGTTCGGGCAGCTGGGCGTGAAGAGGGGCTGCAAGCAGCCCCATCAGAATTGGCAATGATAGCCTGGAAATCTTAAACAAACTCATTAACGCGCTCCACCAAGGCTGGCAACGTTGCTATTTTCTCGCTCTTTCCGTTCAGCAAGAAGCTCTTCAAAAGCTTCGTCATCGAGGTGGGAAACAGCAATCCAAGCATGAGACATCTCGTCGGTGGTGCGCTGACCAGAACCAACCCACTGATTGGGGTCTGGATTCATGGGGTTGTTTTCAGTGTTGTCATACCATGCAGTCAAGATAATCGTCGCGCCTGCAGGGATAAGTGGCTGGTAGCCCTCTTCATACGTGTGGCTATGGTTCCAGGCGGACGTCCAGTTGGAAGCCTGGCTCAACACCTCTATCCTTCCTGTTTCCGGGTTAAGCATTTCCAGCTTCATTGCGACGCCCCGCAGATGCATGTGAGGTTGCCAGCTGTCGATACGAACCGGGTGGTCCCAAGACCTGAACCCCTGGGTCATAAGCGTGCCATGAGGAGCGATCATATAGTCGGTACCGCCAGACAGAAAATAGGCACTCAAGTTTTGCGGGTAGCTTTCCTCTTCGACAAAATCGTCTTCTTCATCGAAGTACCAGATGCCTACGGTCACCTGATCATTAGGCACTGCATTACCATCAGGAAAATAGTGCACCTCGAACTCAACCATTGAGTTGGCTGGTACACGTCGACATGCGCCTTCAGGTACTTTTTCTCCGAGTTTGCCGATCGCAAATTCAGACAGGCGGTCGCCATTGACCCACTCGCCGTCCTCATTCAGCACCTTGAAGTGTGAGTTGGCATGGTGGGTTGAGCCTATGGCTGCTGCGGAAGGGCGGGTCTCGACTGCTTTAATGCAGCGGCTTTCGGTAATGCCGGAATCAACAACTGGCTTCCACCACAGATCCTGACCAGCAGCGGGAACATCCCAGGCTGCAGACTTAATTGTGTGGTCGGGTTGTCCAAGTTCATCAGCGAAACGCCAGTCGTCCATATCCGGGAATTGTTTTGGTGGCGGCAAATCTTCCGGATTGCCCAATGGCGAGCCGGCATCGACCCAGGCTACGATGGTGTCGATGTCTTCTTGCGACATACGCCAGTCATTTTTGAGATGCTGTATGCCGATATCAGTATCGTACTGATAAGGGGGCATTTCACGTGCTGCAACCCTAAGCTGAATTAGAGGAGCCCATGGCCTTACTTCTTCATAACTAGTGAATGACATGGGCCCGATATTGCCAGGTTGGTGGCATATCTGGCAGTTATCTTGAATAATCCGGGACACATCTTTGGCATAGGTTGGGTGTTCAGCGGCTTCCTGCGCACTGCTCAGTGCTGGAAACAATGCTGAAACTAGAATTGCAGGTAAAACTTTCTTATACGCCATCTTTCCTTCTCCTCGTCTGGGTCATGATTGATTGAGACGCCGAGCGTGCTGCCTCAATCAAATGACACTATGGGTATAAATCGCAGGCCTGAATGATGCTAAATTAACCCTCAATCTACAAGTAAGTAATTGTTACATATTGTCAATCAGAGAAGGCGATTCAATTGATTATCTGAGCCACTTGTATGGCGATTCTTACAAAATGGCAGATTTCCAGCGAATAATAAGGGAGAAGTGTCTACGATACCCGGGGCAGTCCATTGTAGTTTGCTAAGCGTCTACGATGCCCGGGGCAATCCACAATTCATTCAGAATTAAACTATGCTGAAACTCGGGTCACACGGTGCTGGAAATGGGGATATTACGATTTCTCTCTTCAGTGTAGCCTAGGCCAGTTTAGCAAAGGTGTCCAAGGCTCAATTTTGTAGTAACTTATTGATTTTATTGGTGCCCGGAGCCGGAATCGAACCGGCACGGCCGTTAGGCCGAGGGATTTTAAGTCCCTTGTGTCTACCAATTTCACCACCCGGGCATTGATTTACGGTTGGTGCCCAGGGAGGGAGTCGAACCCTCACGCCACTAGGACA
>JABDPQ010000036.1 GCA_013042695.1 Desulfobacterales bacterium
TTGTTACTTTGAGAAAATCGGCGAAAGTCTGCATTCTGATACCGCGGGTTTCCACTTCAATCCGCCAGAAGGGCAGGTAGACTGTCTCTGGTGTTTGCGAGACTACCTGCGAATAAGGAACTCGAACAAATTTACTGCTTTTTTCCGCCCAGCAGGTGTTACAACTGTAGCAATGCAAAATCAGGCTGTCATTTTCGCCATACATATCTGCGCCGCATTGCGGGCATATGGTTGCCAGGAACTTCGTCTTCCATTCCTGCCGATATCTGACCGTGGACTTTTCGTCTTCCATCCAGGGCTCAACCTCTCCAAGTGCTCTGTTAAGAACTCCGTCATAGACTATGCCATCCTTGATATAAAGCGGCAGATAGACGCAGCTTACTGTCTCCCCAATAAAAGCCCGGTGGAAAAGGGTTTCCCCCTCAGATTGGCTGAAGGCTTCTGCAAGTAAAGTAGCACGCTGCAAGATGGTCACAGCCGTGTCTTTTCTTCTGACAAACCTGCCTGATAGATTATCATCAACCAGATGAACCTTCATGGCCTGGGGGCGGACCCCGAGTGTTGATGACAACAAGGCAACATCAAGTCCCTTATGGGTTGTGTCAAGCACTTTGGATTCGACCTCTCTGCCCTGACAGCTGAATATGTTGCCTTTGAAGCGCATATAGGGAAAATAAATGATATCTTCCCGGGCTATCTGCTCTGGCACTTTATCGGGCAGGACAAATCGCTGCAGACTATCGACAACCATATAGTTCTTTACTTCGCAGAATACACAGGTTGTCAGTCGGTCCACTTCTTTCATTTGAATTGGAGCACCACACGAGGGACATGAATGATTTATACTCAGATTCATTGACTTATCCTATCCGATGACCGCACTGATTACAAAAGGTTGCATCAGGCATATTTTCTGTGCTGCACTCGCTACAAATTTTTTCTTTAGGCTGCTGCTCTGTAGAAGTTCCGCACCGTGAACAGAATCGTGCATTCGGGGAGAGGTTTTTGCTGCAATTAAGACATTTACTCAAAACGACCTGCTGATGACCGCAGTATGGGCAAAATCTTGCATCGTCAGAGATCTCATTCTGGCAGTCAGGGCAGCACACACCTGTGGGCTGCTTATGCCCGGCACCAGAAGGAGTGGCTCCGGCAGCAGCGAACATGGCCGGCATCATCATGCCAAGGCCCATGCCAAGGCCAGCGCCAGATTCAGCCTGGTTCTCTGCCGCCTTCTCCATTGCCATAGCGGCCTTTAGTTTGACGAATTTTTCCATATCTTTGATCACACTCATACGCGCCTGATCATCAATAGCTCGCTGTACCTCTTCAGGCGGGGTTATGGAGGTTATATAGAGATGGCTGAGCCGCAAACCAAAGTGCGCAAAATCAAGCACCAGCCGCTGTTGCAGATCTACGGAAAGTTCATCAAACTTTCCTGGCAGATCTAGGATCGTATCGAGCTCTTCACCGAGATAATCGTTGAGTCTTGAGACAATAACTCGCTTCAAATAGGTGGAGATATCTGACGTAGTGATTTTTCCCATGGTTCCGACCAGTGAATTAATAAACAGCACCGGTTGAACAATTTGAACATTGTAAATGCCATGCGCCCTAATTCTGATCAGACCAAGCTCGGAATCCCTGAAAGCGACAGGGTTCATAGTACCCCACTTAAGATTAGTGAAATACTTCAGGTTAACCATGTAGACTTCGGCACGGAGTGGGCTGTCTCCACGCCAGGGTATTGATAGAATTTTTGTTAGAATCGGCAGATTTGCCGTTTTCAGTGTATGTCTTCCAGGTCCAAAGGCATCCCGTGCCTTGCCTTTATAAAAAAGAACTGCCGCCTGGCTTTCCCGAACTGTTAACTGCGCCCCGAATTTTATTTCACCGGATCCTGAATCAGGAAGGCGGTGAACAAGCTCCTGCCCTGTTTCATCAAACCACTCAATGTTTTCAAGAAAGACACCGCCAGTAAATCTGTTCATACAAATGTCTCCTGACTATTGTACATGCATAACGGTGAGAGTATAATACGATCAAGGCGCTTTTCTGCAGACGCATTATAACTGACCGCTTTGCAGGTTTCAAATATCTCATTATAGTATAGATATATCTTCAAATACAGATAAAAAACAACAAGGAACGACTATGGATTTTAAAGACCAATGGGATCTGGAGACAGCAATGAAAATACTTCAAAACCAGACGGTCGATTCAAAACTCTGGGCCGAAGCAGTTGAATGGCTGCTGCTTTATGGGCCCCCGGAGATTGTCAGC
>JABDPQ010000040.1 GCA_013042695.1 Desulfobacterales bacterium
ATGAATCCTTGCACGAAGTGCCACTGATTGCCAACCTGATTGCCCGTAAAAAACTGTATGAGATGAATGTCGTAATTTCAGACACCGCTGAATATGGTTGTTATCTTTTTGCCAATGATGCAGTACCCCTTCTGGCTGATTTTATGAACACAATCGATGTTGATGTTATTGGCAACGGTTTGGATTTAAAAGACAACAACGTTGACAATCTTGATCTGATTGATATCAACGAAGCTATCAGGTATACCGATGTTGAGGCAATTGGGGCTGAACTTCGTTCTTATATGGGAGCAATGAAAGCGCTCTTTTAACCATAAGGTGCTAACCATTTAACAGGTCCATGGGATATCCCCCTAGGACCTGTTTTTGTTTTGGTACTCTTATATATATGTTTGCCTCAGGTGTGTTGCATGTATACCAAGAGAGCTTTTATAGGAAAAGTTTAAAGCGGCAACAAGAAAATAAAAATACCTGTCTCATTTTATAATGATATGAAGGACTTATATGTATATCTGTGTTGATTTTGATGGTACTATTGTTGATCATCGATTCCCTGAAATAGGTGAGCCGGTTCCTGATGCCATAAAATGGTTGAAACGATTACATAAATGTGGAGCTAAACTGATTTTATATACGATGCGCTCTGATGGCGGTGCGATGGGCAACACGCTGAGTGCTGCACTACAGTATTTAGCATCTGAAGGTGTCACTCTATTTGCAGCTAACCAAAATCCAAGCCAAAGGGAGTGGACGTCAAGCCCAAAAGTGTATGCAGAACTGTATATTGATGATGCTGCATACGGCTGTCCTTTGATTAAGCCGAAAGGTTTTGCCAGGCCCTGCGTCGACTGGAAAAAGGTGGGTCCTCAAGTAGAACATATATGTTTGAGTCGTCGCTGATTATTACAAAACGAGGACATATTCTTTATGACCTTAGATCCTTTTGCAGATTCAGTGAACTGTATAAAACCGCATGCTATGAAAAATGAAATTGCAGAACTTGACGCACACAACTCTTTGAGGTGCTTCTTCTGATTTGTGAGTACTACGTAAGGGTTTTTTACTTACTTGGTAAAACAGGAATTTTTCTCCAGCCACCCCGGCCCGTAAACTCCCGCACTGAAAATACCCATATGATGAGTTTCTTGTTCTTGATATAGTTTGGATTTTTTCGGGATTTTTGAAAAAGCTTAATTCGTGCAGGAGTCACGCCAGATCCGCGCATTCCCAAAACATCAATTGGCATATTCAGCAGGTATGCCAGGTTTTCGGGTAAACCAGCACTTTTTGTGTGCAACTCTCCACCAACCGAAAAAACCAGTGTGTGGCTATCTCCAAGCAGAAGAATCGGGCTTGCTGGATCCGGTGAAAATGGCAGATTATCGCTGCCTGCCAGGTAAATAAAATGGAGAGGAAGTGTTTCTGAGGCCTCCGTTTGATTTGCCATAAGTGCAAGATCACCAGTAATCGTCAGTTCTCTTACTTCTTCTCTATAGCGTTTTTGTTTTTGCGGCTTATACCAGACCATTTGCTGAATTTTATCAGCAAGGGCTATCGCTACGAGATGAAGTCCATACCCCGAGAAGTGGGTATCGGTCTGGCAATAGGTCGTACCAGTTTCTCTTCCTGCAAACAGGTCGGCGAATGGATCGAGTATTGCAACCCCTTGCTCTGCAAGGATTTGATAAAATTCAACATGGGTTGTATGCAGTTTTGGACCTTCCTCTCTACCATACGATAGCCCTGTCTTATCGGGGTATACTGCGGCTTTTGCTGGAATAGGAACAAGCAACAATTCTATCCCTAAATCGTTTAGATTTCTATTAAAATCTAAGATTGCCGGTATTGGATCTGCGTATTCTGGCTTTGTGCTTTTAGAAACCTGAGCAGCAAATTCATCCCAAAATTCACCGGCACCGAGGTGCTCAAGCTCTTGTCGAAGGAAATACCATCCTTCAATACCTTTAATAACTGGTTCTTTATGATTTGCCAGCTTGGCCTGAAGTGGCTCAAAAAGAGGTCTCTTTTGTTCGCCTGCGGCAACAGTGTATACGAATAAAAGTGATAGCAAAAAGCAAATAGTAAATTTCATTTGATAATTAGATAATTTTGCTAGATTGTTCGTTTATTTTCTCAAGAGTGTTGCTCGTTTTCTTTGAACACTCAGCCATGTCATTGGCGCATACGATTGCCATTATTTCTCGTCATCCACGAGCTCACCCCAGTTTGGCGGCTCAAGTTCTACCATATCATTATTTAAAGGGCTTCGCCTTATTCCCGAATACTCATGTTCACGATCAAACCAGTCTTGCAAATTGAGCGTTATCCGCTCTCCCCGTTTCTTCTTGGCAATGTCTGTTAACACCTTGTTTCGCATGCCCAGGCTATAAACAAGGGCATCTTGATTCTTATGTTTTTCCCCCTTTATCTCTAAATCCGCCAGGTGGATCGTCACTATGTTGTCTTTATAGGGTACTTCCTGAGGATTCGGAGAGTCTGAGATTTCTCGGATTTCACCGCTAACCTTGATCGTTTCACCGCTTGTGGCGACATAAAAAGCGCTGGGCTCAGGGGCGCGCAACTCAAGAGGAATAATTTTCCAGTCTCCAAAGGCAAGTTCACGTACGGCAAACTGCCAGATAACAAGCTTTTTGCCAGCCAAGCGGTCACTTCCACGCAGTAAATCCTTTGAGAGCGCTAGACGCGTCGCATGTGCACCACTGTCGTTTTGTACAATAACGTCAAGCTCTTGCTTAAGCGCGTAGGCCAAGTGTTCGGTAAAGCCGCCGTATTCTCCCCAGCCCATAGC
>JABDPQ010000048.1 GCA_013042695.1 Desulfobacterales bacterium
GCCGCAGAGGCCGCATTCGACCGCATTGCCTTTGGTTTGATAGAAAAGTGCTTTTTTCATCAGTATTATTCAGCTACGCTAAAAAGTTATCTGATTACCACTCCAACTCAGCTATAGGGAATGACACGATACATTGGCAGCGGTGAAGTGCGCTGATTCTAGTTAATAAATAACTTCGACAGCCAGTATCAATCGTTTGGCATTTGCTCCCAGGTGTCTCCAGACTTTAGATAATACGGTTTAAACCTGCTTTTATAATTCATTGCCGATATTTCAGGGATATAATACCCCAGGTAGAGATAATCGATGGATTTTTGCCTGCAGAAATCTATCATAGTCAAAATGTTGAAGGTTCCCAAGCTGCGACGATGCTCTTCTGTGTCGAAATAAAAGTAGACACCATTCATCCAGTTCTCTCCGATATCGATGATGCCGTTACCGATAAGCCGACCATCCTTTCGATAATGCAGTTCAAGTGAAGTTACAATGTGGTTCAGAAAGAAACCCGAATAGTAGCCAAGGGCGGTATTGCTCTTTTGCGGATATCGATCTTTGAGAAAGGCTTCACACAGGTCGAGATTTTCTGCACTCATCTGAACCGAATTAAAACTAACTGAGATATCACTGTTTTTGTTCAACACCCGCTGCTGATTCCTATTTGGAGTAAATTCTGCCGGGTGCAGCCTGATTGGAATACAGGCAGAACAGGGAACACACTGCATCGTATACAAGCTGTTGCCATTTCGCCGATATCCTGCCGCCAGGAACAATTCCATGATATGGTCGGTAATGGGACCAAAAAGAGCCTGGTAGAACGTCGCCGTATAAGGCAGCTGATACGGGCATTCCATCGACATGCGAATAAAATACCGATCGAGATGGCGTGACAGGTGGGCAAATTCCTGACTGCATTGTCGATCATATATAGACATTGACATCAGTATCTTATGGTGCGATTAAACCAGACCCTGATCAAGCATGGCGTTAACCACTTTAACAAACCCGGCAATATTGGCACCAGCCATATAATTTCCTTCGACGCCATAACTAGCTCCAGCATCAAGGCAGGTCTCATGAATTGATTTCATGATATGTTTCAAACGTCCATCGACTTCTTCACGCGGCCAGGCCAGACGCATGGAATTCTGTGCCATTTCAAGTCCGGAGACCGCCACTCCACCAGCATTCGCTGCCTTTGCCGGTCCGTACAATATTTTATTGTCAAGAAACTGGTCTAGGGCCTCCGGGGTCGATGGCATATTGGCTCCTTCACTGACCAGATAGACCCCGTTCTTCAGGAGATTGGCAGCGTCGGTCCCGTTTATTTCATTCTGGGTAGCACTTGGCATGGCACACTCTGCCTGGTGGTCCCAGAGCGGATTATAATCAAGACTCGGATCAACAGGCGTATAAACGGCCCCGGGATACTTTTCGACATACTCACTCATTCTGCCGCGGCGGATATTTTTTAAGTCCATGACATAGGCAAGTTTTTCACTATCAATACCCTGTTCATCATAGATATAGCCTGAAGAATCTGAAAGCGTCACCACTTTTCCACCGAGCTCAATAATTTTCTCGGTGGTGAACTGGGCGACATTTCCTGATCCTGAAACGAGGCAGGTTTTCTCAGCAAACGTCTCTGATCTGGTCTGCAACATTTCAGCAGCAAAATAAACAACACCATAACCAGTCGCTTCCGGCCTGATGAGACTGCCGCCCCAATTAAGACTTTTGCCGGTGATAACACCGGTAAACTCATTTCTGAGTTTTTTGTAGATCCCAAACAAATACCCTATCTCTCGTGCACCAACACCGATGTCTCCTGCTGGAACATCTGTATTTGGTCCGATATGCCGAAACAGCTCTGACATGAAAGATTGGCAGAAACGCATTACTTCATTGTCCGATTTTCCTTTGGGGTCAAAATCTGAACCACCCTTACCACCCCCCATGGCAAGTGTTGTCAGCGAGTTTTTAAACACCTGTTCGAAGGCGAGAAATTTGATAATGCCGATATTTACAGATGGATGAAAACGTAAGCCTCCTTTATAAGGACCGATGGCGCTATTCATCTCTACCCTGAATCCACGATTGACCATGACTTGACCGCTGTCGGTCATCCAGGGAACCCGGAACATCAAAACCCGTTCAGGTTCGGTGATCCTCTCCAACACAGCCTGCTGCCGATATTCTGGATTTCTATCCAGGACAGGTTTTACCGTTTCCACTACCTCCTGAACCGCCTGGTGAAATTCGTATTGCTCCGGATCTCTGGCCTTGATCAGCTCAATTGTTTGTTCCATGGTTTCATCTCCCGGTTTGCTTGTGATTGAGATACTATTTTCTGAATTTATTGGTTTTCGACAAGCGCTCGCAAGGGTACCGGCGACGTTAATACATCTTCTGCACTATCAGAGATCTACCGACAATGCAAGCAGGCAACTATGGTATACACCCGGCTCCTTGGTTAATCTTCATAGGTACAAACTCTATTTATGAGGTCTTCGCGGTACATGATGATACCGGTCGACTCGTTTCCTTCACATTTTATGGTCACGGTATGATCCAACCGAAGATGACGGACCCATGAGCCATCATAGGCAGGTGGAAAATCGAGCAGCCATTGCCAGTTGAGGTGATCAGCACCTTTTTTTCTTGCAGATCCGTTTTTCTCATCAACGGTAAGATATGGAATACCCAGTGAGGTAATATTTTGAAAGAAGTGAGAACCCTGTGAAGGGTCTGCTCTGAGCAGCTCACTTCTTACTTCGACGATCGCCTGAACATTCGAGATATCACTCCACTGAACCGGGATACCGAGCCAATGATCCGCCGTCCCCCATCGCCCAGGCCCGATCAGGAGATAGTGCCGTTTTTCATGTAACAGTTGGCGATTGAGTTGACCGATCTCCCTGGCAATTTTCTTTGTGGCGGCCGTATCGAAACTGTCCGGCTTGACGAAGATAATATCGAAAATGTTGGTGAATCGCCCATGCCCCAGACTCTGCTGCGAATAACAAAGAGACTGCTCAATTTCATGATCACAGATATCGACATCAGCACGTTCTTTGCCCGTCACCATTGGCCTGATTTGCAGCAGATAAAAGGTGCTGTCGGCCAGCGTATCTCCGAGCTCAACCGCAAATTCAATCTCGACCTCGCTGCCCATGCCTGAACGACCGATGGCGAGCAGCTCAGAGAGGATTTCACCAAGGGGATAGGCGGAATATTTGAGAATCTGGGCAAAGGTAAGAATTTTCACCCCGGCCATGTCGACATCCCTGATCCGGTGCTCTTCCGGAATGTAGGTTGATGATAGCAGGCGCACCGACTTATCTGAGGCTGCGTCCTGAACATCATAACGAATTAAATTGGCGTTGTAGCGGTTCAGGCAGTTGGAGTTCTCCAGGTCAAGCGCGTAAAACTGGCGCTGGCAATTTTCCAGAATATCTTCAACCGCAGAAAACTGAATCAATTTCTGAGGGTGAGCTGGTGAAAAACGCAAATTACGTTCTCCCTCAACAACTGTTTTGCCAATGCCAAGGGCGATATGGGCAATACCCTCTGTGGGAAGCATATCCTGCACCGGATAATAATTGTGTGACTGGGCAACCCCGGAAAGAGCCGGATACCACTTGTTATTATAATTAGTGCCGATCATCTGCTGAATAATAACTGCCATGGAGTCTTCACGGCCGCCGGAGCCGGCCCGGGAGAAAGCCTGCGGGCTTTCAAACCAGGTTGAGGCGTAGACCATCTTTATGGCGCATTCCAACTGGCTGAGACGTTCTTTGAAATCATCATGGTTATTGGCAAGAAAGTAGGTGGAATACAAACCTGCATACGGTCGAAACTGTCCATCCTCAAGCAAGCTTGAGGACCTGACGGAAAGCGGAAAGTCACATTTTTTCAAAAAAGACTCCAGCTCCTGCCGCAGCCAGGATGGCAATTGAGCATCAATGAACAGATCAGCAATCTTTTCATCGCTCATGCTGTCAAATTGACTGAAGTGATTCTGGCTGATGAAATCATCAAAACCTGCGGCCGAGACAACCACGGTTTTCGGGATTTTAACCGAATAGACGGAAAGTGGCGAGTCGCTGGCCACGGGACGCTGCAAGCAAGCCCACATAAAAGCCAGTCCCCGCGCTTTACCGCCGATTGAACCGGCGCCGATCTTAACAAACTCGGTTATCTCCGGATCGTATTTATCCCGAGCAAAACCGGTAATAACCCCTTGCTGCCGCAATCTACGCAACGAACGCACCTTAAAGGTAATATCATCACGCATCTCTGATATTTTATTAATATCACCTATAAAATCTCGGTGCAGTCGCCGGGCCAGACCAACCTCGGAGCGAGCCATCATCCAATTCGAAAAGTGGTTGCGAAGGGCGTGATACTGTAGTGACTCTGTCGGGATTGTTGCCAGCGCCTCTTCAAATTCAACGATATTTGATGCCGTGCAAATCGGTTTCTCGTCCGGCATTCTGAAGATAAAATCCCCAAATCCCAGGTAGGTGAGAAAAAAATGGTGCAATTCGTTCCGAATATCAGCAGACTGCTTGGCAATGAAAACGGCGGGTATGGATTCGGCCCGTACTTTATTCTCTTTTTCAGAAGAAAGCATTAACAGCGGCAGGTCCGGTATCTCCTGTCTTATCTGCGACAAAAAGCGCTCACCTGCTCGCGGATCAAGCCTGCCTTCTCGTGGAAACCGGGCATCCGAAATTACCGCGAATAGATATGGTTTATAGGTTTCATAGAGTTTTTGAGCTTCTTCATAGGTTCGAGCCATCAAGATTTTTGGCCGTGCCCGCATCCTCAGCAGGCGGTGCCGCTCGTTAATACTCTCATCAAGAACAGATTGTGTCTGTCTGACGACCTCCCGATATATGGCAGGCAGGAAAATCGACCGGTAGTCCGGTGAATCTTCAACATAGATGATCACCCGGACCATCGCCCGAGCAGTGTCATTGTCAACATTGGAATGATCTTCGACGTTTTTAATAATTGCCATCAGCAGATCATCCTCACCGCCCCAGATGAAGATATTATCAATATTGGTCAAGTCAAAACGATCAGGCAGCGGGTAAATCGTCCTGAGATTATGGGCCAGCAGCACCACCGGCAGATCAGGCCGAACTGCCTTAATTTCCCGGCCAAGCTCGAAGGCATTCATGCCATTTAAGTAGGGCATGGTAACAACGAGATCGAAATGTTTGTTGCCGAGAGTTTTAAGCGCCTCTTCACCGGTTGAAACCCTGCTTACCTTTGGGGCTTTGCTCAGGTTGAGGCCATGGTACTCATGGATAAGTCTGGTGGTAATACTGCCGTCTTCTTCCATGATAAAGGCGTCATAGAGGCTTGATACCAGGAGTATCTCCTGTACCTTGAAGGGCATCAACTCATGAAAGATCTTAAAATGGGGGTCAAACGCTGTCGGAAGGATCGTTGGATGTATCGACATTTCTCGTCACATACGTGATGAATAACTTCCTGCACCCTTCACCCTGAACATGCACCCATTCAGCGTATAAATCGAGGTGAGGTTAGCTGCCTGTTTTGCTCATCAGACTCTATACCGTATATGCTAAAAAATAAAACACATTCATTACTTATGCCTGATATTTTTCTTACTCACCGCCTGTTAGCAAGTATCGTGCTGGATGGTAGGCGGCAATCAGCAGAAACGCTGTCAAGGAGACGAGGCTGCCCCAGAGGGATCGTTTGCGATAGCTGGCTGCCTGCAGGGCAAGTTCTTTTTCTTGCCAACTGACAAGTGAGACGGCTGCCGGTGTAAGGCCAGCGACAACAGCTACATGGAGAAAGAAATAAAGTGGATAGCCAATCCAGTAGTAGTGGGCCTGCAACAGATCGAAGGGACAGCGGTGATGCGGCATTGCATAGACGTAGGGACTGACGATGACGGTAATTACCACCAGTGAGAGTGGGTAAAAAGTGACCCAGCCGCAGGTCTGCATTCCAAGCAACAGAGGTGAGAAACGTTTTTTTTGCTGATCGACGGCAAGCAATAGTACACTGCTCGCGCCAATTAAACAGATAACTGCACCGTATATTGTCATTAATAATGAATTCTCAAAAGTTCCCAGGAGATTGTAACCATCGCGAGTCTGAGAAGAAAAGATTACGCCACAGCAGGAAGTTATTATTTCCGGCTCAAGGTTAGCGAGATAATACAGCAGCAGTGCTGCATTGAGCGTCAGTAGTGGAAAAAGCAGCAGAACCAAAATATATTTCAATCTGACAAGCGGGTACTTTTCTGAACTGCAATCAAGGCGATGTAGAATAATCCAGAGCGCACAAAAAAATATTGTCAGCAGTTTGCTCAGTATAGCGGGAATACCATACTGATTTGCTGTCAGGGCACCGGTCGCGCACATCGCACCGGTGAGCAGTGTGGAGAAGTAATCAGCCGCGAGAACAAGCAATATTACGCTGATCAATTCGACAATGAGGCCGAATTCCATGAGCGTTGAAGAGAGCCAGATCTCCCCCTCAAGTCGGATCTGGATTTCCGAGTCGGAACCACTGTCCCAATATCGCAAAATCCGCAGAGCAGTCAATGATCCAACGAAGGCAAAAAACAGCGTCACCGCGGAACAGCTCAAGAGAGCAAGAGACCAGGTATCAAAAAGCATGACTGTCTTTCAGGTCGTGTTTTCTAGCATGCCGTCGCGTATCCTCAAACAACGGTCAACAAGTTGATGTCCGCTCACGAGCGGGTCATGAGATGTAATAATGATAGTTTTGCCGCTTGTTTTCAGTTCCAACATGACTGCCATAAAATCAAGACTTAGTTTTGTGTCAAGATGGGCTGTCGGTTCGTCTGCAAGAAGTATGGGTGGATCATTGATCAAAGCACGGGCGATTGCCGTTCTCTGCATTTCACCGCCGGACAATTTGGCTGCTAAAAACTGTTTTCGATGCGCTATAGACAATTTTTCAAGGAGCACTTCTGCACGTTTCTCGCACTCAGATGGAGCCAGGCCAAGTGGAAGCAGCGGCAAGACCACGTTTGCCAGAACGCTTAATTCCGGAATGAGGTTGAACCGTTGAAAAATAAAGCCTATGGTCTGCCGACGGTGCAGGGTAAGGAAACGGTCCGGCAGGCGAGACAGCGGTTTTCCATCTATCAGAGCAACTCCGCTGGTAGGAGTGATCAGGCAACCAAGAATGGAAAGCAGGGTCGATTTTCCTGAACCGCTTGGACCTTCTATGCAAAGTGCTTCACCCGTGTTGACCGTCAGATTGATACCGCTTAACGCATGGACACCTTTACTTTCACCCCGGTTATACCATTTCTCGACATCATCAAGGACAATTTTCATCTCAGACCACCGAATCAGGCCGAACCATTGCACTATGCCATGCAGGAATGACGGTTGCGGCAAGATAGGGGAGGATGGAGAGCGAAAAAATCAGCAGCAGATCATCTATTC
>JABDPQ010000053.1 GCA_013042695.1 Desulfobacterales bacterium
CTCTATGGCATGTTCGAGCGCATCAGTGGCCTCGTTGAACTGCTTACGATACAGGTAAACGTAACCCAGAGCCCAATAGGCCTGTGGTGATGTTCTTTTTAGTGCAACAGCCTTGCGGGCCAGAACCAGCGCTCGTTCTTGTGCCTCAACGGGCGACTCTGTCCAACCTTGCCGGAAATCAACAGTAAGTACCACTGCAAGTGCGCCATAGGCCCGGGCAAATGCTGGATCGAGTTCAATGGCGTGTTTGTAAGCCACTCTTGCGAGTCTATTTCCTTCTTCCGTCCGTTGCTTAAGATGTTGCTGCCCCTGTAAGAACAGGTCATAGGCTTCGAAATTGTTGGTCGATGGGCGAGCCAGCACTTCCTTTTCCTGTGCCGTCAATGTAATAGCCAATGCACTCACAATGTGCTGTGTCACTTCATCCTGAAGTGCAAAGATTTCCACAAGTTTCCGGTCATAGCGCTCAGCCCAAATGTGATTGCCATTCTGCACGTCTATTAGCTGGGTTGTTATACGCAGTCGGTCGCCCGACTTACGGACACTCCCTTGCAATACGTAACGTACACCGAGATCGTCAGCCGCACTCTGTGCCTGGGCCTCTCCCGCTTTGTAACTGAATGCTGTATTACGAGCGACTACGATCAGGTTTGAGAGGGTAGAAAGATCAGTGATGATATCTTCGGTGATGCCATCAGTGAAATACTCCTGCTCGGGGTCGTTGCTGAGATTTTCAAACGGTAATACGGCGATTGATCGGGGTGCGGATTCTATGAGCAGCGTATTGTCATTTGCTTGCCATGGATATAACCACCACATCACTGCAACAGCTAGCAGTAGCAAAGACAACAGAGTTAGCAATCGAGTTGACATCCACTGATTTTGCGTTGGTATTGACTCAAGGGTATGGACCAGACCATCGGATTGCTCGTCCTGTGATGATACATGGGCAATCAGGCGGTAACCGCGTTTGGATAGTGTCTCGAAGATGCGGGGGTTACGCGCATCATCATCAAAGATCTTGCGGAGTTTCTGGATGGACCCGGTCACGGCATCATAACTAACGATGCTGCCTTTCCAGACTTCAGCTTCGAGTTTCGTACGTGAGGCGACCTGGCCGGCGTGCTGTGCCAGGTAGACAAGGACATGCATCAGTTTGGGTTCCAGTCTGATAAAGCGCTTGCCTCGGCTTATATGACCGGTCTCGGGTTCTATATACCAGCCATCAATCGTGAAATTACCGATTAACTGTTTGACATGATCCTCTGAAACCACCCCATGTAATTTTTGGCTGGCCTGGTCCATGAGTGTATCCTCGATGAGGTAACGTAAATATTTTTTCTCACATTTTGAGAGGCGATGTCTCGATCAGGTTTAATTGGAGTTGCGATACAACCAATGACCAGACGATAGGAGACCACCACCATTTAGAAGAATACACTAAAGCCGGGCAACGTGATTGAGATTGACGAAGCTCGGAACAAAGATCACCTGGTGGAGCCGGCTGCCGAGTTCGACCCCGAGACGCGGTGGCAGCGCTGTACGGTGCAAATCTACCGCAATGTGTTCAGTGTGGTTGCCGAGCAAGCACATGCGGGCTGTAAAAGTGCGAAACATATTTGTCACTGCCCTCGATGAACTCTGCTAACCGCTTGATATCGCCAGCATTATAAAAATATCGGAAAAAATCCGGATTTCCTCGACATATTCTATGTAGACCATTGCTAGGTTGTATCCAGCGGACAAACCACGGATTTTGCAGGTTACCTGTCCGTACTAGTCCATTTGGCCTAGTTATCTAATACCGAGAGGAGGTGTGTTATGGACAAATTAATGACAATAGGTGGTTTGATTCTAATGACAGGTACAGTAGCCGCAGAGCCAGGGATCATAGAACAGTTCCAACAGCTGGATGCGAATCAGGATGGGATAGTGACAGAGATTGAGGTTGACAGTCGCCCCGATCTCGTTCGTTACATGCATCTGTATAGCTACAGAAGCTTTGGTCTGGCGGATGCGAACGAAGATGGCCACCTCAATGAGGCCGAATTTGTGGCATTTGAGGAAGTGTTATCGGCTGAATAGCCGCGTATATGCAACCAGTGGCCGGCCTGCGCCGGTTGCTGGTTGCTTGCATAGGAGACCGACGTTGCTATACAGCCGCTCAGGACATTTTCCGGTGGGTCGATCGAAGGAACCAAGGGTCAGGTCTTTGATTTATGATGGACTGCCTGACTCTAGGATTGGACCCATGATCCAAAATCAAAGACCTGACCCCGTTTGTGTGACCCCGTTTGTGCCGTTTGCGCTGTGCACCTCAGCGCTAAAGAGCATATAATTATATCCCGCCAGGCGATTCTTGCTGAATATCCATCGGCTCATGCACAAGACAGGGTAAACCAATATGATCTTAGAGCTTGAGGATTACCATTTTCCAGATCTCGCTTTCTACAAATCGATACTCGACGCCCTCGAAGCCCATATCGCCGTGCTCGACAAACAGGGCACCATTATTGCGGTGAATGCAAGATGGCAACGCTTTGGCGAGATGAATGGGATCCGCGACTCACGTTTCGGC
>JABDPQ010000054.1 GCA_013042695.1 Desulfobacterales bacterium
CCAGCAACGTTTTTTGTTTGATACTTAAATGCTTAGCAGAGATTTTTAAAAGGTTGATGATCTTTTCCGGGAGCTTGAAAGTTGTCCGTACCGACTGCTTTGCTCTCAGTTCCTCCGTATCGAGCTGAAGCTTCTGCTCCCTCCTTCTATGCTCACTTTTCTTCATAGTCACCTCGTAAAATATGGTTTATCAAGTTGGTGACAAATTCTAATATTAACATAATGTGATGTAAAGTAATTATTTTATTTTATGTAAAAAGTAATTGTATTGACAATAGCCACATAATAACTTACACCGTTTTGTGCAAGATAGTAACATTGTATCCAAAGGCGACAAGCATCTGGATTGTCCTGAAAAAAATAATCCGGGATGGAAGAACGTAACAATTTGTAATTATAATGATAAAACCCTAAGTCGATATCATCTATCAGAAGGCTGGACGAATTCTACGAAAACCTGAGGAGATTCTTTGGTGTGTGGCCGCAACAGGTAGGAGTCAGCTAATACCCTTAAACTATTTTAACCGGAGAAAGCCATCAGTTCAGACTCATCGCTGAGATATCCGGGATAGAGAATGATGATCTGCACATCAAAATTTAAGGAAATATCCCTGAAATTAGCACCATGTATATATTAAATGCCTCGGACGGATACTCCTCCCAGGGGGGACTATTCCGTATTTAAGATGGCAAATCATATTATGGCGACAGACCTGCAAGAACCAGGTAAAAGCGGACACGGAGCAAAATCTCATTTGATTTCTCGTACATATCAAGTTCTAATAGGAAACCCGCTATCCTCTCTTGCAATCCCCACCGCCATAATACACTTGAGCACTGTAATTCGAGGAATTTCATTGAAGTGAAACGACATGCTTAGAAAAGAGCCGCAAATAACAGATAACATGGTTGTTGCGCTTAGCCAACGCGTGAGGGAGAACAAACGTATTCGTCGAAATCTCCCTCAATTAGGGCGAATTCACATAGATCGCCAACTCCCGTTTCTCTGCCTGTTCCGCCAGAGGGTGGGGCGCCCCGAACCGGATATGCAAAAACTTGCGACAAGTGAGGCCTCTTATATTATCTGCTCTGCCAGAAGAAGTCTTCATTCTGACTTTCAGAAATTGATAATGGCCATTCTAAGAACACAGATCGAACTATTTGGTACGACCTTAATTATGGAAATCTGGTCTGGCCCTCCGCTAAAGTCCGAAGAACCAGTTTCTACAGAACTGCTAGAACCTCATTTCAAAATCTATGCTCCAGCAGGAAGCTCACAAAGCCTTTTCGCCGGTGCTCTGCAGCGAACATTGGAACGCATAACGATTGGCAAAAAAAGATCCACAGTTTCAATGTCGAGAGGAAAGGTGTGGCACCCCAAAAGGCTTCCCCCGATAGTGCCTTTGGAGGTTTCCCATTCATCGAACATTATAACTTGTGGCCTTGAGATCCGACCTATCTTTAAAGACCCTAACAACGGTCAGATATTTCCAGCAGTACTGCGTCAGTTACAGAGAGGATTCTCGGTCGCTTTGAGAAGAGCGCTTTTTAGCTTTTCTGTAAAAAGAACTTCGTATCAACCGGCGCATTTTCACTCCATTGGCAGGCGGTCTGTTGTCAAAGCGGTACGAGATGTTGATGCAAAAATCGCCGAATCTGCCTCGCAATTTGATTTTTTGTTGCAAGCAACCCCCACGAATACTCATGAGGCATGGCTGGAATTCCGGCGAAGCAAATATCAAAAAATCCCTGAATTCAACTATAGGCCACTACCGGCAGATCCCTTAAAACTTAAACGCAACGTCTACAGGGCACCTGTAGAAAATGTTGAAGATCCCGCCCTTGAATCTCTGTTTCGGGATAAAATCGAAGAGCTGGATCGGCAGATAACCATGCTGCAGGATATCAACACGCCAAAATTCCTTCATGGCAGTCTTCAGCTTTACGGGCAGGCAGATGAAGCACTTCTATCGACAGCTTTTGAAATCCTTGAATTGCGGCCCAAAAAGAGTAGGCAAAAAACCAAGTATATCTCTGCGGAAGTTTTCGCCTTAAAGGCAAAAGCTGAAATTGATTATTTGAGAACTCTTGCTCCAGACCTCAGTACGGTTGTAAAACTTCGGCCTGACGTTGCAGGCGTGATGGTGTCCGAGGGTAATCTCCTGATCAGTACTCACTCTGAGATTGATGAAAGGAGGGTTGAGGCCCTCATTCAACACGAAGTAGGGACTCATGTCTTAACCTATCACAACGGCAGACAGCAGATCTTCAAGCAGTTAAGCGGGGGATTTGCCGGATACGAGGAGTTGCAGGAGGGATTGGCCGTATTGGCTGAATACCTGGTAGGGGGGCTGTCGCTTACACGACTCAGAACATTGGCCGGACGAGTTGTCGCCGTTGATTGCATGGTGGATGGCGCGTCATTTGTTGAAACTTTTCGTGTGCTGTGCGACAACCATCGCTTCACCAGAAAAGCGGCCTTTAATATAGTGTTGCGAGTAGCCAGGGGCGGAATATTGACAAAGGATGTCATTTATTTGAGGGGGCTCATGAAAACCATCAAATATATCGCATCTGGAGGTAAATTGGAGAATTTGTATGTTGGCAAAATCGGTCTCCAGCATAGTGTGATGATGCAAGAGCTATTATGGAGAAAAGTTGTAAAACCACCGCCACTTCTTCCAAAATTTCTGTCTACGGAAGAAGGTAAAGATCGCCTCTCGAAGTTAAAGGATCACAATACTATCATTGAATTAATTAATGGAGGAGCATGATGAGAATAGGATTTCTAGTAAACGATATTAAGACAGAAAAAGTGGGATTTACATCTGTAAGGCTGGCCTGCGAGGCGCTCAATCAGGGAGATGAAGTATCCTATTTTGGAGTTGGCGACTTGGCCTATGACCCGGATGAATTCGTTCGTGCCAGAGCGAAAGTGTTCACGGGCAAGGCAAAGATGTCGCATGAGCGCTTTTTCAAGGCCTTGCAAAGCGAGAAAGAGAAGCCACACAGGATAACTGTTGATGATCTGGATGTTCTTATGCTTAGAAACGTCCCTTCGGATGATTACCTCAGTCGTCCTTGGGCATCAACCATTGCAAGTGAATTCGGTCGGTTGGCAATGAGACACGGTGTTATTGTCGTCAATGACCCTAACGGATTGTCTAAGGCGTCATCCAAAATGTATTTTCAACTGTTTCCCGAGGAGGTTCGGCCCAGGACATTGATTACCAGGGACCGGAATGAGCTGAAGTCTTACGCTCGCGAGATGGGGACGATCGTGCTGAAGCCGCTGCAAGGATCAGGCGGGTCCAGTGTGTTTCTGATACGTCCGGAGGATATCCCTAACCTGAACCAAATGATCGATGCGGTCAGCCGTGATGGCTTTGTGATTGCACAAGAGTACCTGAAGGCCGCTGAAGATGGCGATATCAGACTTTTTCTCATGAACGGCCGTCCCTTGCAGGTCAGGGGAAAATATGCCGCCTTTCGACGCGTAAGAGAGGGGGGCGATATGAGAAGCAATATTCACGCAGGAGGCCGTTTAGCCGGGGCAGCCGTAGACGAGCAAGCGTTACAGATTGCCGAAATCGTCCGGCCCAAGTTGGTACAGGATGGTATGTTTCTTGTTGGCCTTGATATTGTTGGCGACAGATTGATGGAGATCAACGTGTTTAGTCCAGGCGGCCTGGGGAGTGCCCAAAAGTTTACAAAAATCAATTTTTGCAAATATGTAATTGAAGCAATGCGCAGAAAAGTAAACTACATGGGCTTCTACGGCCGAAACTTTGACAACGTTGATATGTGTTCTCTTTAACCTGTATTTTAGAGCGCTAATTTCACGCTCTTTCCAAGGCACTGAACTATGAACAAAGATAACGGCAGATGGACCTTCATCGATGGAGGCGGGCCTCTTATACTGACAGCAATTCACAACGGTCATTACCTGAACGACCAGGTAATCAAGCAGATAGCGCTCTCTTCAGAACAACGTCTGCAGGAAGAGGACCCGTTCACTGGAGAATGGGCCAATTTATCCCCAAACCATATAATTGCCCATCGATCCAGATTCGTAGTCGATTTGAATAGGCCGCGTGAGCACGCGGTCTATGTCACCCCCTCGGATGCGTGGAATTTGGAAGTATGGAAAGAACCTCCTCCGGAGCGGTTAATCCGTGAAAGCATCGAAGAATACGACGAATTTTATCAAAAAGCCCGGCAGTTTTTTGATATCATCGCTGATAGAGAAGAGTACTTTGTTGTTCTGGACTTGCACAGCTATTGTCACCGGCGAGGCGGGATCGATGCACCGTTCGATTCTCAAACCAGAAATCCCGATATTAATATAGGTACCGGTTCGCTGGACCAGACTCTCTGGCGTCCACTTGCTGACCATCTTATTGCGGAACTAAAAGCTTGTGATACACTCGGAAGAGTGCTTGATGTGCGTGAAAATGTTAAATTTCTAGGTGGCAATTTCTCGCGCTGGATTAATGCAACCTATAACGGGCGTGGGTGCGCAATAGCGGTAGAATTCAAGAAATTTTTCATGAACGAATGGACAGGTGATCTATATCAGGACATTCATGCAATAATTCGACAATTGTTGGGGGAGGTTTCGGTTTCTCTAGTTGAACGAATTCATGCGATGAAGCTGTAGGGTTGGTAAAAGCGTCTGATCGTGAATAATTTCTGATATACCAGTCATAGCAGTGAAAACGTGATTCAACTTCAGTGTTTGTAAGAGTGGTAGTAGTCGGCACCCGGCCTCCCCTGTTCCCGATCATCTCCTTTTTTCTCAAAAGAAGCTTGACCTCGCATCCCGGCAAGGTTTTCACTGCAGGGCTCTTTGCTTAAGCCACCCCAATCAGCAGGAGGCCGCTATTTGGGGAGACTACCACTAAGGTGTTTAGGTTACTACAGGGGTCAATCCTCCTGTCGATTATTGTCGCTTCCTGGTGCCAGCTTCATTATCCATTTCTGTGCGCGGATCGATAAGAACCGCTGCAGGCGAAGTTCCTTTCATGGGAATGAAAGAGCTATGATCTTCGGCTGCTACAATCGTGATTACTTCTTTCTTGCGCAGGTAGAATATAATGACTGCGGATAGTAGAGAAACAGCAGCGCAGTAGACAAAAAAAGCATATCCGGTCTCAGTGACAGTCATAGTCAATGAGGCCGCTACCGGCCCGGCTGTTGCCCCAATGCAAAAGCAAAGCAGCAGGACTGAACTGGCCGGGACGATCTCGGCACTGTCGAACAAGTCGTGAGCTCGGGCGACGGAAACGGGATATATGGTGAAAATCAAACCGCCAAACAGAATCATAACCAGAAGAAAAAGGAAAAAAGAGTATTCCGCAACGAAAACGATCAGGATGCCAGTCAGCGCAACTGCCAGACATAAAGAGGCAAGCATATAGGTTCGATCGAACCTATCGGACAACACTCCAACCGGCCACTGCAGCACCATACCGCCCAGAATAGTGAGACTCATTACAGTTGACAGGTTCATTATCGAAAGACCGATTATATGACAGAATACCGGAACGATTGCGTAGAATGCGCCATTTAAAAGACCCGCCAGGAAACAACCGAGAATCCCGACTGGTGCCTTGCGAATGAGGCGCCGCACGCTGACCTGGTCAAAATGAGGAAGTTCGGGATAGATTGATTTCGTCACCGAGATGGGTACAATACAGAGCATCAGAAGCAGACAGATTATAAAAAACGTCCTCATGTCCTGGATCGGGCTGAAATTTAGGAGATACTGACTTCCCCCCATACCGAGGTAGCTAACGAACATGTATACAGACATCACTCTGCCCCGCAATGTCGGTACCGTGCATTCGTTCAACCAACTCTCGATAACAGTATAAAGCCCAATGGTCGATAAGCCTGAAAGGAACCGTAATACAACCCACAATAGTGGAGAAATGAATAAACCGTGCAAAACCACCACTGAGGTTGTCGTTGCCGCGAAGGCAGCAAACGCTCTGATATGTCCAACACTTCTGATCAGCCGAGGACAATACAAGGCCCCGATACACATCCCGAAAAAGTAGGCGGACATGATAAAACCGATAAACTGGGTTGAAATGCCATCGACAGTAAGACGTAGTGGTAGATAAGTCCCCAACAGGCCGACCCCTGCCATGAGCAGAAAGACCGAAGCATAAAGTGTTATGAACGGAGCAATGATCAGATTCATCTCGGAATTTCCTCAATGATCAAACCAGGCTGAGGCTTTCAGATAATTTACCAGGGGACGCAGTGTTTCAACCTCTTGCACTTCGAACAACAGTTGATTCGTTTGCTAATATTCAAATTCACTCTTGTCTTTAAAAGTCTTTCTTATTTTTTCTACCTGCTTGTGAGTTATTTCGGTGAGAGTTTTAAACCTGACCCAAAACGCATCATCCTTGTGCAACATTCTTTCATTTCTATTGAACAAATCAATTAGTTGCGAGTTGTGCCGATCTAGTTCCTCCATTAACAACCCCCTTTTTTCATGTGTCTTGGCTGAGGAATTAAAGTAAGAGGCGAGTCTGGCCACTGACAGTTCTACAAGATAATCCCTGGGTATTTCACGGTAGCTCGAAACCGTTTCTATTTGATCTAAGGCTTTTTGACTCAGAACCATTGTCTTGGGTCTACACTTGTGATCATTGCGAGCGTAGGTTATTGCGTCATCTGCAAGTATATTCAATGCCTTCTTATCTTCAAGCAGCTGATCTAGTAACGTTTTTTGTTTTATACCGAGATGCTTGGCTGCCACTTTCAGTAAGTTGCTGGTCTTCTCAGAAAGTTTGAAGGTTGTTCGTGCCGATTGCTTCGCTATCAACTCATTTGGATCTACCTGAAGTTGAAGTTTCTTTTGATTCTTCTTTCTATTTCTCATGTGTATCCTCGGGCAATGAGGTTGATTTCTCTTCAGGCAAAATATTAATTTATAATTATTATGATGTAAAGTAATATAAAATTATTATGTTAAATGATAATTAAATTGACTTAGGCAATAAAACAATTATGCTCGCATGAGGATCCGTTGTAATACATGAGAACCCATGGAAAACAAAAGCACGATAAACTTCTTTTAGGTAGTGTGGCTGAGCAGGTCTCTAAGGCGGACAATTGCTTCGCATTGGTGACGAACCTTAATGCTAAGTCTAGTCATGTTGAATAGTCTTTTCACGTTTGGTGTAAGATTTTCCAATAACATCTAAAAGCCTAATTTCTGATTAGCGCTAAAAAAGGATTTATGTTCTCGCCATTTAACTTTTTGTTCGGCTGGCTTTCAAATGATCTGGCAATAGATCTTGGCACGGCAAACACCTTACTCTATGTAAAAGGTAAAGGAATTGTTCTCCGTGAGCCATCGGTGGTTGCCGTCCGTCAGGACAACCGCATGAGCAGAGTGCTGGCGGTTGGCCAGGAAGCCAAACTGATGCTTGGCAAGACTCCCGGCAATATCACTGCAATTAGACCTATCAAAGATGGGGTTATTGCTGATTTTGAAGTAACCGAAGCGATGTTGCGCTATTTTATAAAGAAGGTGCACAATCGCAGAACCCTGGTACATCCGAGAATCATCATTTCCGTTCCCTCCGGTATTACCCAGGTAGAAAAACGGGCGGTGCGAGAATCAGCTGAATCTGCGGGTGCCCGAGAAGTATATCTCATCGAGGAGCCGATGGCGGCAGCGATAGGCGCTGGTTTACCGATAACGGAACCAACTGCGAATATGATCGTTGATATTGGTGGCGGCACCACTGAAGTTGCGGTGATTTCCCTGGCAGGTATCGTCTATGCAAAATCGGTTCGTGTAGCGGGTGATAAGATGGATGAATCCATCCTCCAGTATATCAAACGAAAACATAATCTGGCGATTGGTGAACGCACAGCAGAATTGATTAAAACAACCATCGGCAACGTCATGCCCGAAGAACCATATCAGAATATGGACATCAAAGGCCGCGATCTGGTGTCTGGCGTACCGAAGACACTCACCGTTGGTGCCGATGAAATCCAGAAAGCAATAGCCGAACAGGTTGACGCTATAGTGGAAGCAGTGCGAGTTGCCTTAGAGGTGACGCCTCCCGAACTTGCAGCCGATATTGTAGATCAGGGTATTGTACTAACCGGTGGCGGCGCTCTATTGAAAAACCTCGATAAGTGTTTGAAAGAAGAAACAGGAATGCCGATAATTGTGGCTGACGACCCGCTTTCTTCTGTCGTACTTGGCTCTGGGCTGGCACTTGATAATTTGGATATCTTGAAAGAAGTCACCATTGATTAATCTTTATGACCATGAGCAAACAAGTCAAGAACATCAATAGTAAGTCGGGGACGGTGTGTCTCCGTCGCTAGATGCTGAGCCTGATAATAATCCATCCATTTTGACGGCTAGAAAAGATTTCTTTTGGTAATATTAAGACTTGAAAAATACGGGTATTTTGAACTTGTTCCTGATTCTATGACAATCTCTGTAAATTTCCCTAGCAAGAGGATACCGCTGGCAAGATTGGACTTGTAAAAAATTGGTGCGCGAGGCTAATCAGCAATCCTAATCTCCAGACCATCAATAAAGATAAATTTGCCACAGCTTATCGGAATCCTGGCACGGTTTCAGACATTGAAGCTCAATAATCGGGGATAAAACGGAAGATTTTTAAACCTGTTTTTAACCTGATCAAAGAAAAGTAGGGACAGGCAAAAAAGGGAGGTGGTGGCAAGGATTATTCTGGGGCAGTATATTTACCAAATTAAGATTGATTTGATTCTTTAAAATGCTTCGGAGAATTTCCCTGCAATCCGCAAATTCAGTATATTACCTGGAAAAAACCCAACCGCTACTTGATATCCATCGTTATGACCAAATAATAGGTCCTTAGTTAAATTAAAAAGCGAAAGAAAAGGAAGGGAAATGGCTGCTGGTGATCGGCTTGAGTATGGATTAGGTTGGTTTTACGACTTGCTCACTGGGGACGAAGACGCCCGGGTCTGCAAGGACATTCCTGACAGCGCCTGCAACGATCAGCCCCGAAACTTTTTCTCCTATTTGCTTGCCAATTTTTTGACCAAGATTTCCGATGAGCTCGTCAGCGCTCGACTTACCCTACCCTGGTTGTTTTCCATTCTAGGCATTCCAGCAAGTTTTATAGCTTTTCTGGTGCCGATCAGGGAAGCGGGCATACTGCTTCCTCAATTAATTGTAGCTGCCTATATACGCAGCATGCAGAGACGTAAGTTTGTATGGATCGTAGGTGCGTTACTATCTGCTGCAGCCTTGTTTTTGATGGCTGTGATTGGTTACCTGACAGAAGGTTTGTTCGCCGGCTGGTTACTAATCATCATGCTGCTGCTCTATAGCTTGGCTCGCGGGTTATGCTCGGTTTCCGCCAAAGACGTGCTCGGCAAGACGGTCTCAAAAAGCAGGAGAGGCAGACTCATGGGTTATAGTACTGCACTTGCCGGCATATCCACTATTGCGATCGGCTCAATGATGCAGACCGACTTTTTAGGAGAGACAGATCTGACAGTTATGCTCGTTCTGCTTGCGGTTGCTGGTCTTGTATGGCTCCTTGCCTCTGCTGTGTTTGTCACTATTGCTGAGCCAGAAGGAGCGACTGAGGGCGGCGGAAATGCGCTGTATGAGGCTTTTCGAAGCCTACGTCTGATTAGTGATGACCGCTCCTTCAGACAATATCTGCTCAGCCGTATCATGCTCTTAAGCGTCGTTTTGGTGGTACCATTCTACGTTATGCTTATCCAGCTAAGCCTAGGTGCTCGCCCATCATTGCTCGGCTGGCTTATTATAATCAGCGGCCTTTCTCAAAGTCTAAGTGCTCCACTAATTGGTTTTTGTGCCGACCGCAGCAGTCGCCTGGTAATGGCAGTTGCTTCTTTTCTGGCTGGCAGTATTGGTGTTCTAGTGTGGCTCATTATAGAGCTTGGCGACGCCTCTTCGGTCTCTACTCTGTGTGCAATGCTTATCTTTTTCTTCATCAATCTTGCCTATGGCGCGGCTCGACTGGGCCGAAAAGTGTATCTGGTCGATCTCGCCACCGCTGACAACCGGGCCCAGTACGTGGCTGTCAGCAATTCGATTATCGGCTTCATGCTTCTAATTGGTGGCACGATTGGTTTTGCCGCAGAAGTATTTGCCGTACACACGATCATATTAATACTCTCAATCGTTTCCCTACTGGCAGGAGTTTATATTCTGCGCCTCAAAGAAGCGAGCGGCTAATATCTTCTCTGAGCTTTTTTCGTTGATCTTACTCGCTTTTACCGATCACTCTTGATCCTCCAGAATTAAATCGGTCAAACATTACAGAGGTTATTCGATATTGCCAGATCTACTACCTAGTCTTCACCCAGAAACGGCTCTTTTGGTCAATATCATTGTTGTGCTCCAAATTTTCTATGGATCGAACCTTGCCAGTGGAATCCTCACGAGAATAATGCAAGAAGGAGACATTATTAAAAAGAAGCTTGTATACTTACCACAACTAACCTTATACATAGCTTTACAAAAAACTGATTTGATCTGTCGAAGGATTTATTGATCAGACATCATGTATGTTTCCTGCAGGAAATTTCCTGCATCACCCAGCATGAGGATCGATGACTTCAAAACAAAGTGTAGCAGACACACTTTATCCCCTTCTCATAGCTGTGGCCATTGGTGTTCTTGCAGGCTTGGGTGCCGTGGCCTTTCGCATGCTTATCAGTATTGAGATCGATTTACTTTGGCCGGATGGGGACAGTTTTGTAGAACGTTACAAGAAAGCCCATTGGGCCTGGCGTCTGACGGCACCGATGCTCGCCGGTCTAATAATCAGCCCCCTGATTTTTCGCGCTGCACCCGAGGTAAGAGGCCCTGGAGTTTCTGAGGTCATCAAGGCTCTCAGCCTTCAGGATGGTATTATTCGGCGCCGGGTTACCGCGCTCAAAAGCTTTGCAACTGCAACCTTTATTGCAGCCGGATGTTCGGTTGGCCGTGAGGGACCAATCGTGCACATTGGTGCATCAATCGGTTCCTCGGTTACCCAGTTGCTGCGACTGGGGCCAGACAAACGGAAATTGGCTATCGCGTGCGGTGCAGCTGCCGGCATTGCCGCCACTTTCCAGGCACCGATGACCGGCACCATGTTTGCCGTGGAAATACTGCTTTTTGACCTGGAAGTCGCGTCGCTTTCAAACATCGTCATTGCCTCAGTGACCGGAACCGTTGTGGCCAAGGCTTTTGGGGCGAATGATACTATTTTCCAAATCCCTTTCTTTACCCTTTCTCATCCAGGTGAACTGCTGCTCTACGTCATTTTGGGGCTGATTACCGGTCTTTTCAGTTTACTTTTCATGGCATATATTTTCTCACTGCCAAAGCTTTTCAGCAAATTACGCATCCCGGAATGGCTTGCCCCTGCAGCAGCAGGGCTGGCAGTTGGAGGATTAGGTCTGTTTCGCCCTGAAGCTCTAGGCATAGGTTATGAAACCATCAATGAGGTTCTGGGCGGTCAGAGTATCCTTGGCGTGGTTGCGCTTATACTGATAGCCAAAATCCTCGCTACCGGACTATGTGTTGGCTCAGGGATGAGTGGTGGCGTCTTCGCCCCCTCACTATTTATCGGCGCAATGCTTGGCTGCCTGTTTGGTCATGTAGCAGGCCTTTTCTGGCCTGACATGCCTCTCTCGCCGGCACATTACGCCTTGATAGGAATGGGGGCGTTTGTTGCAGGGACAACGCTTGCACCCATAACAGCAATCCTGACCATTTTTGAATTAACCTATAATTACCAGGTTGTGCTACCCTTGATGGCAGCCTGCATTCCCAGCCTTGTTGTAGTTCGTTTGCTGCATGATTTCTCAATATATGAAACAAAACTTCTCACCCAGGGTATCAGGATCGTACGAGGCCATGACGCCAATCGCCTTCGCTCGTTGACCGTGAAAAATACCATGTGTGAAGAATATGAGTTCCTCAGGGCATCAACACCATTTCATGAGTTGGTAAAAATGGTTTTGCATAGTCCGTTTCCCCACTTCATGGTGCTTGACGAAAAAGATTTTCTGGTTGGGGTACTCAGCTTGCGGGACGTGAGAAGCCGTTTGGCAGACCCCGAATACAGCGGTGATGATGAAGTTGCGGCTGATATAATGACTAAAGATGTTATTACCGTAAGTGAGGACCAGAATCTCGAAAATGCTTTCAAGCTGTTTTCTCAGGGCAACTTCTCATTCTTACCGGTTTTGAGCAAAAACGACTCAAGAAGAGTTGTCGGTTATTTGAAAAAAGATGATTTGCTGAATGCTTATGATCAACATATTTTGCGCGGACAGGTACGCCCCGCAAACCGATGGGTCTCTCCAATCAGCAACCCATTTAAATGATTTTCCTGATTACCCCCGCGCTCCAATTTCTCTGCGAATCAAATCTTGCCAGAGCATCTTTGTGAGTCATGTTCAATAGCTATTACAGTCGTTTGACTTGACAAGGTATGCACTCACCATTAAGATTCCCTTAAATATTTTTGTATAAAAATATATTGCGCAAAAATATTTCGGCTATTGTGTCTCGGTAACATCGCTGTTTCTGAAAAGCCTTCAAAGTTCAGGGTCATATTAGAAGGTGACAAGGTGGAGTTATCGTAAAGTGATTATACATTATTACATATGTTGTATAAGCTTTATGGATACTAATAAAAAATCAATATCAATAATTATTCACGGGGGCCATCGGTAATGACAAATTCAGAAGATATAATACCAAAAAAGACAAGTTTAGATAGAGCTGTTGACTTAGTAGCTGGATTAAAAGAAATGCTCCATTATGCAAAATCTAATATCGAAAAATTATCTGAATATTGGCTCTTTATGGAAGATGAGGCGGGAAGAAAAGATTTAGCAGAAATGCTTGATGATCTCTTGGATAAGCAATCTTCTCTCCACACTGATCTGGAAGAAACGACTAATGCAATCGAGGTGGAGATAAACAGAATAAAAAATGAGGATGGTGATTCATTGTAAAAGAGAGTGACAAGACTGGCAGTAAGTGATTGCTTCTATACATGGCGACATAAGTTCAAGACGCTTAATCAGGCACGGAACGAGCGAGGAGCCGGTGGAGTAGCCTGGTAGCGCTGTGAGCAGGCAC
>JABDPQ010000058.1 GCA_013042695.1 Desulfobacterales bacterium
ATCGCCCAGCATGCCTCACCTCGGGTGAGCGTGATCAACGCCGGCGACGGTCGCCACAAACCGTGAAGAAGAATACATTTATATTATCGCAGGACGACAACTCATCAGTCGAGAAAACCTGGAGCTACTGGCTCTTGGCTCACGTCTAAATGTAGCGGATAGGACCTTTTCTTTAGAGGATCTTGCCGAAAAAGTTTGGGATTCTGGCGGCATTCCTGTTTTGCCCTGGGGTGTTGGAAAATGGCTCGGTAAACGAGGGGCAGTCATTGAACATTATATATCAACAAAGCATGACTTTCCCGTTATTTTGGGTGACAATGGGAACCGCCCGCTATTCTGGCCTTCGCCGCGACAATTCTCAATGGCTGCACAAATGAAGTGTGGTTTCATATCTGGGAGTGATCCATTACCCCTGGCAGGACATGATCAACGTGTAGGGACACACGGCTGCTGGATTGCAAAGCAGCAATTATCTAGGCGTTCCCCAGTTGAAGATCTCAAAAAATTGGTCACACTGCCAGATTGTCTGTCTTGCTATGGGAAAAAAACTGGCGCCTTCCAGTTTTTCCGGGATCAATTACTGCTAAACCTTAAAAAGCAGCTATCAAGAAAGTAGTTATAAGTTGCAGGAACAGATGAAACGGTTATAAGCCATTTCCCAGAAAAAGCATTATTATATCGTTGTCATAGGAGGCGCTTTTTATTTTGCAGCCATGGCCTGCACGCCATCTCATCTTCAAGAGGCTCTTATCAGATAATCCTGTATTGACACCATTAGAATTGCTGGATTCGCGATTGTAGAGTGCATCGCAAAATAGTTAAGATGGCCTGCCCAGATAATCATAGCAGAGCTGAAGGCAGTTTGAAACCGAGGAAGAAAGCTAAATGAAAGAGATCTTGGTAGTTGGTGGGGCAGGCTATATCGGCTCACACATGTGCAAATATCTGTACGGTCACGGAATGCGGCCGGTGGTATTGGATAATCTTTCCCTGGGACACCGTGAAGCGGTCAAATGGGGCCCGCTTTATGAAGGGAATATGAACGATTCACTTTTGCTGCAGGAGATTTTCTCAAAGCACTCAATAGATGCGGCTATGCATTTTGCGGCTTTATGTTATGTCGGAGAATCGATGTCTGAGCCGCTCAAATATTACCAGAATAATATCTCCTCTACTCTTGGATTACTTGATGCCATGCTTGAGCATGGCGTTAGTAGACTTATTTTTTCCTCTACTTGCGCGACCTATGGAGAACCGCAATTTCTTCCAATCACAGAAGATCATCCCCAAGTACCTATCAATCCGTATGGCAGGTCGAAACTGATGATGGAACAGATACTCGATGATCTTGACGCTTCCTGCGGGCTGAAATCGGTCTGCCTGCGGTATTTCAATGCCGCTGGGGCTGATCCAGAAGGCGAGCTTGGAGAAGATCATGACCCTGAAACGCATCTCATACCACTCGTACTTGAAGCCGCACTAGGAAAAAGTCAGGAACTGACTATTTTGGGCGATGATTATCCTACTATAGATGGAACCTGTGTCCGTGACTATATCCACATTCAAGACTTATCCCAGGCCCACTATCTTTCCCTACAATATCTGCTTGACGAAAATCCGAGCAAAAAATTTAATTTAGGAAATGGCAACGGTTATTCGATACGTGAGGTAATTCAGACTGCAGAAGAGGTAACAGGCAGAAAACTTTCGTACAGCTATGCTGAGCGGCGACCCGGTGACCCCGCAATGCTGGTTGGCTCGGCTGAGCGCATTAGCAACGAACTGGGCTGGAAACCTAAATACACAACCCTTTATGCCATCATAGAGACGGCATGGAACTGGCATGTAAACAATCCAGACGGATTTACCATGTAACTTCGACTATGAAAGATTCAGGCAATTAAGAGATACGGCTCATCGCTTTGCTACTTTATTATAACTCCGAAGCAGATCGAGGTCTTTCTTTTCAGAAAAAGCGACAAGACCATTTGGATCTGGGTAACCAATGGCAATGAACATGATGACGCGTTCGTGTATTGGAATGCCTACTGTATCTGCAAATTTACGGTCAAGTTCATTAATCTCAGCCCAATTTAAAGGACAGGAGGCCAAGCCCACGGTTTCAAGAGCGAGCATGAATAACATGGCAGAAAGAGACCCATCTATATAAATGCTGTGTCTGTCTCGCTCATATGAATATGCCGAAAGGTCACCGGTTAATGCGCAGATCATCGGAATATTATCTGCAAAGCCGAGGGTACCTAACGGAAGGTGAGCCATCTTTTTGACGAGTTCTGGTTCGTCATAGATTCTGTAATGTGTCGGCTGACGGTTACAAGAAGTTGGTGCCAAAGCCGCAATATTTAGAGCCTTGTCAACGAGATCACGTGGAACAGTCTTGTTTAGAAAAACCCTCGTTGATTTTCGTTTATTAACAAGTAACTTCAAATCTTTATGTGGTATCAGCGTCGTCTGCTCACTCCTGCTGTATGGCACCGAGAGGGCCACGTTATCTTTTTGTTCCAGAGAAAAAAATGTTTTTTTTGCCTTGTTGACGAGTGGTTCACTATCGACTGAATTAAAATATGAAAGTAGTACATCTCTTGCCCAGGTTATCTCACGTGGCACGTGTTCTGCAGAACTTTGACTGACACATTTTATATAGAAATCAACGGTTTCTCCAATATATTCCTTAGCGAAAATGGGCCTTCGATTAGGCATAACCAAACCTTTTTCGATCCGATGAATATTTCTGCGAAGAAGGAAAAAGGAAGAATTGTTTTTAAGATCGTCAAAATGGCGTATTAGTCCTCCAATCACTGACCTTTGTTCTCGAATAAAAGTGCGCGAAAAAAATGCATAGTAAATTGAAGAGAAAACCCAGGACAATGAGATGACCCGGATTATGAAATTCTTGAATGAAATATAGAAAGATTTAGCAACTATCCAACTCTGACCACTCAGTTTCATGTGTCTAGTATTTCCGCTAATTTAGATTGTAGGAATGGTATTAGGTGGTGTGCCTTGCATTCATGCAGATACCATATTCAAGTAAATATTCGAATCCAACGTAAACTGTTTTCTAAATGCACTCAACATTTTTATGGCATTGGATTTTTTGAAGACGCGCAAGGTGGAGGTTTCGGCTTAAGTTCTTGCCGTCTGTAATTTAGCTTAAGGGACACTCTTGCGCCAAATTATTGAACATTTTCGGTCTATAATTTGTTAGGTTATCTGTTCTGCAAGAATATCACTATCAAGGTATAATCAGGAGTCTGAAGGCAGTCATTTGCTATAAATTCTTATACATTTATAACTTGCGTTGTCTGTTTGCACTGGTTTCTGTGAGGACCTACATTATCGCTTATGGTTGTGAACACAGATTCTCTTGGCCATCGCTGTTATGTTGCATAAATGAGTATGCTTTGATAGGTTAAGGGCCGCTTTGCCGCTGTAGAGAGTATCCGATAGAGGTTCAGGACTTCAACATCTCAATTGCCTCTCTCGTAGAAGCAATTGAGACTGAATAGCTACTGCCGCAGCAAAAATGCCTGATCAGAAAACCAAGCGTCAAATTATCTTAATCGTAATCCATGGATATACTGTAGCTTGTCGAAAAACATCCTACTATACAGATTAAAAATAATGGGTCTCAAGAAAAATAGCGCAATTATGCTATGTGCTCTGGTTCTGCTGTTAAGCATCATTTCGATGAATCAAATTGGTGTCTGTAACGAGAGATCAAAACCTTCGGCCACAAAAGCTCTCACGCTGAATGAAGCCATTGAGCATGCCCTTATACATAACAGGTCACTGCAAAGTAGTGCGCTTGGTTTGTCCTCAAGTGAGATCTCTGTACGATCACAGAGGGCAGATTTTGACATAAAAATAGTGCCTGTAGCCGGAATTGGTTATAGCTCCGACGACGCAAATCCATGGAGGGCCGGGGCCACACTTTCCAAACAACTTGAGATCGGGGCGGACATCTCTGTGGCTCCCTTTGTCGGCGAAACTTTTGGCGAGGCTTCGACTGATGTTGCTTTCGCACTCAATGTGCCGCTGCTGCGGGGAGCAGGTAGAGAATTTGCCATGGATGGTGTTTATAGCAGTTTATTTGCCTATGAAACTGAGCAACGCTCCTATTATTCCTTGCAAGAAGACACCGTCTTACAGACGGTTACCAGTGTCTATGCGGCGATCAGAAGTAACATGCAGATTGAAATGATTCGTAAACAACTTGCCAAACTTAAGGAACATCTTGCCTTGGTTACCATCAAGGAGAAGTCTGGGGTTGCCAGTGCTATTGATTTGTATCGTGCTGAAATACGAATAAAAAATGTAAAAGATGAGCTGTCATCATTTCAGGAACAACATGCCAATAATATCGATGAGGTCAAGAATATTCTCGCAATCCCTCAAAGTGGAGATATCACTCTGACCGCACCTGTTGATTATCAAACAGTCGCAATTGAGCTTGCGGATGCGCTGCAGATAGCCCTGGACAACAGAATAGAAATTGAGCAGTCGAAACGTAATGTAATGGAGAGTAGACGGCAGGTCACACTTGCCCAAAACAATCTCCTGCCTCAGCTTGACTTGAGACTCGGATATAATCTTTTCGGCAATGACGAGTTTTTTGAGCTTCCCGAGAATAATTGGACTGTAACCCTTAATAGTGATACCGATTTATTTCGTACGGTTGAAAAAAATGTCTACCAGCAGCGAAGAATACAATATAGGCAGGCGCAACTTGATGAGGCCGGTTTGAAAGAGAGAATCAACCAGGAAGTTCGAGCAGAAATAAACCGCCTGGAAAAGCAGCAGCAGCGAATAGAAATCCGTAAGGAGCAGGTTGGTCAGACCATTGGGAAGCTGCGACTTGCGGAGAGCAAATTCCGGTATGGGATGGCCGACAACTTCGATCTCATTGAGGCACAGACAGAACTTCAGGAAGCTCAGACGAATTATTTGTTTGAAAAAATCAGCTATATAATTGGGAAGTACAGACTCCGTTCAGTACTTGGCACCCTTCTCGAACGCGGAGCTTAGCGATAACAGCATGCGGGTCTTTTTTTTCATCATCTTTCTCATAGTTGGTATCGTTGCTGCCTCCTATTTTTTCAGCGGTGGAGCTAGCACTCCCGAGCCAAACCAACTCGTAACATCTGTACAGCGTCAGGATTTTACTGTTGAACTTAATGTGATTGGGGTGCTCGACGCGGCTCAAGCGCATATGATTTCTGCCGAATTACGTGGTTCGCAAGGTAAAATAATTTATCTGATTGATGATGGCACTATGGTATCCAAAGGAGATCTGTTGATTCAATTCGATCCGCTTCCTTTTCAGAAAGAAGTTGAATTGTTGAAAGCGGAAGTGGCGAGTTTTGATGCTGCCGTTCAGGCGGCTGAACAGGAAGTTGCATTTCAACGGAACCTGGTTCAGCGAGAAGTCGCAAACACCGAATACTTGTTGAGTGTTGCAGTTCTCGACTTCAAAAGGCTCGATGAAGGGGAAGGGCCGCTGCAGACATCGAAACTTCAGGAAGAACAGCAAAAGGCAAAGTTGGAGCTGCAAAGACATGAACGGTATTATCGGGATTTGATGGATCTCAAAGCGGAAGGATACCAGAATGTATCTGAAATTGAGGCAATTGAAGAAAAAGTCGGCATACTGAAAAAGCAGTTTTATACCGCGACAAACAGATACGAAAGTTATAAAAAACATGTACTGCCTGCACTTCTGGAAGGTGGCAGGGCGAAAAAGCTGAACGCCGAACTTGTGCTCGAACAAACAAGGCAGGGGGGCGTGTATAAAATTGCTAAGGCCCAAGCAACATTGAACCAAATAAAAAGTAAACTGGAAGCTAAGCGGGCAGCTCTTCAGCAGGCGGAAATAGAATTGCAAAAAACCGAAATCCATGCGCCCTTTGATGGTATTGTCATCCACTATGAAACATTTCGGGATGAAGAAAAAAGAAAGCCCCGTGAAGGCGACACGGTATTCATGAATCAACCAATTCTCTATTTGCCTGATGTTTCTCGTATGGTTGTCAAAACTAAGGTCCGTGAGATAGATCTTTATAAACTGGCTTTGGGTCAGAGAGGCAGGGTGCTCATAGATGCATATCCAGATACTGCCTTTGAGGGTGAGCTTACATTTATTGGTGCCCTGGCGACCGCAGAATCCACTAAAGCAGGTCAGGAAAAGTACTTCGATGTTATATTTGCCCTGAAGGTCGAAGATATGCGCTTGCGACCTGGAATGACATGTAGAATTGCCATATTGGCTCAATCGCTTAAGCAGGTGCTGACGGTTCCGGTTGAGGCCGTGTTCCAGGAAGGCAACCAGGATTATTGCTACGTACAAAACGCTATTGGTAGACAGGAAGTGCGTGAAGTGACAATTGGAGCATACAATGAAAATATTGCTGAAATTATATCCGGCTTGAAGGAAGGGGAAAAAGTAAGTTTGGTAAAACCCGGTAGATGATTGACTCAAATTTCTTCCGGTAACTGGAATGCGATGCTCTTATCTGCACAAAGACTCAGTAAAAGTTATATCCTCGGTGAAGAGACCCTATGTGTTGTCAGTGGCCTGTCTCTCTTTGTTGCTCGAGGTGAATTTGTCGCCATCATGGGGACATCCGGATCGGGGAAATCTACTTTGATGCATCTCTTCGGCGGATTAACCCAGCCAGACTCCGGTTCGTATTCTCTTAATGGACGCAATATGCTTACCCTGAATGACACCGAACAGTCATGGGTTCGGGCAAACTGGATCGGTTTTGTTTTTCAGACATTCAATCTTTTGCCTGAGTTAAATGTTGTCGGTAATGTTTCGCTCCCATTTCTCTACAAGAAGCTTGATAATAAAACGAGAGATAAAAAGGTGAGCAATGCCATTGAACGTGTTGGACTCGCGCATAGGAAAAAACACAGACCTTCTGAGCTATCGGGAGGGGAGATGCAACGTGTAGCGATAGCAAGAGCCCTGGTAATTGAACCGTTACTGATTCTCGCAGATGAGCCTACCGGGAACCTCGATGCCAGGAACAGTGATGAAATTTTGAGAATTTTTCATGAATTGAATAGTGCTGGATCAACAATCATTATGGTGACTCATGATCCACAGGTAGCAGCAGTTGCTCAAAAAAAGTTTCAAATGAGTGGTGGCATTCTGAATGCAGAATAAGATGTCGAAATTACAAATCCTTATCAAAATTGGTTTAACCTCTCTATTTGCGCGAAAACTTCGCTCACTTCTCAGTATTCTTGGCGTTGTCTGCGGCGTTATGGCTGTCATGTCCATGATATCGATTGGAGAAGGAGCAAAGCAGAAAGTTCTGCGGGAGATTGAAAGCCTCGGCTTACGGAATATCTATATCGATAAAATTCCCCTGACTGAGAAACAGCAGTTCGATGCCCTTTCTCGTGGTTCATTTGGTGTTTCATGGTCGGATGTTGAAAGATTGCAGCATCATAAAAAGTATGTAAAAAGTGTTGCGGCAATTAGAGAAATAACAGTTGCACTCCTCTCGACGAATTCCTCGGTTTTACCGAAAATTGTTCAGAGTACGCCAAATTATCTGCAAATAATCGGCGTTACTCTTGCTGCTGGACGTTTTCTTTTACCGATAGATGAGCAGAATAACAATATGGTGTGTGTTCTTGGAGCAAATCTTGCCCGTCAACTGGGAAAAGATGGTAGGATAGGTAAAACTCTGCGTATCGGCGATGCTTTGTACCGAGTGATTGGCATAATCTCCAAGCAGTCAATGCACGGAGATGACCAGGTAAAGGCACTCGCTGATAATTATAACGAGACCCTATTTTTACCGTTTCCTTCACATGATAAGTTCTCTCAAATGCAGGCTGAGAAAGCCAACCACACTCTTTCACGGATACTTGTTGAGGTCCAGAGTGATGAAAATATTCCAGAGGTATCCCAGCTGATTCAACGGGTGATAGAAGTGGCCCATAACAACGTACGTGATTATCAGGTAGTGGTGCCACAAGAACTGCTCAAGCAATCATTGAGAACGCAGAGGCTTTTTAACATAATCCTGGCAGTAATTGGTGGAATTTCTTTGCTTGTTGGCGGGATTGGGATTATGAATATTATGCTTGCCACCGTCTCAGAACGTAAATACGAAATTGGTTTGCGGCGTGCAGTTGGAGCAACGCAGAGGGATGTGGTAGCACAGTTTATCACCGAGTCAATTCTGCTTACGCTGAGCGGTGGTGTGTTAGGGATTGGTTTGGGAATGACTATAATTATTGGTGTTGAGATTGTTACTGGCTTGCCTGTTCGAGTGACAATTGCCGCTATGCTCATCCCTTTTATTCTTGCTGTTCTAACGGGGATATTTTTTGGTTTATATCCGGCAGTGCAGGCTGCACGAATGGATCCGATAAAATCATTAAGAGCTGTATAACTTTGAGAAAGGACTCTATCGCAATGGGAACAAAATGTACAATTCATGAAAAACTAAAAACTTTGGGTGTTGTAACAATCGTTGTATGCATGTGTGTACTTAATCTCCACGTTCCTCATACATTTGCCCAGTCTGCGACAGATGTTAGTCAGGCAGAGACTGTGATAGATGCTGAAAAGAAAAGTCTACCAGCGGCTAACGACGATAGTGAGGTTGTGCTTGATGCCCAACCTGAGATGAAAAGTGTACCGACTGCCACAGAAGAAAAGTCAACTGGTGTAGCCGTTAGGCAACCCGATACTTCACCAGAGACGACAACTACCCGAGACACAAGTTCTCTGGTATATGTCGGTGTTGGTTTAGCTGCTGCGGCTGCCATTGCGGTTGGCTTAGGGTCTAGTGGCAGCAGTGACAGTTCAGACAATTCAACGACTGAAGCGGAAGCACCTCAGAAAAGTCCTGTTGGTGCGAGTTTAGATGGCGATAACTGGAGTGGCAGGCTGCTGCTGATAAATGGACAACGAGAACTTGTAACAGCCGTTGTCAATCAGAACGGGTCAAGCCTGGAAATTATCACCTCTTCCTCTCAGAGATATGGTCGAAGATTTGTCGGCAGCATAAGGTCTGATGCTCATATCAGGGTGACTGACACGACGACGGGTGAGACCTGGACAACTTTTAATGGCCCGGCTAATTCGCGCCGAATTGATATATATGATTATGTAAATAACTTTCAAGACCTTGATAATCTTTTGCTAAAAAGGTAAGTCATTGGTTAGTTTAACAAAATCGTGCCAGCAGGAGTGCGAATTGTTTCGTTCTGCTTTTATCTTGCCACTGTATGAATAACAAGGAAGTAAAGAAAGTTTCACAGTTTAATGCCAAATTTTTTAACTGAATATGGTAGCAAGAATTCAAGGTTGTAACTGATCTTATTCCCAAGTGAATAAACACGTAATTAATCCTCGACCACTTGATTGTCACTGTGCTAGTCGTTTATTTGGCATAGCAGTGATGAAAATAAGAATAAAAATCTTGGTTCTCGTCATAGACTTGGATTTATTGTTCAATGAACTGCTTGAACATGACATTTCTTGTCTGTCTCAATAGAAAAGATAGTATTGTTTTCCTCCACTTTGTTTCCATTGATAAGCCAGTAATTGAAATCTCTATTGCCTTCAGAGGCTAGTGAAAGAGTCCCACCTGGAAAATAGGTTCCTTGATACGGACCGTGTTTGATAAAACCATCAACGTTGATTGGATATATGTCTGATGACACATTACACATAATTGGTGATTCTGCGGGGAAGTGGATCTGCATTTGTTTAATGAGATAAGGTTCACGGTGTTTAAAAAAATCTCGTAAAATTTCAATATATTCATCACCGCCGGGATAAGAGATGGCCCGGAGCTTATCTTGATAATTTTCGAGAAGTTCAGTGATGAACTCCTCAGTCAGTTGATGATTCATGATCGAAGAGAAGAGATGTTTTGTCTTTTCTCGAAACTCAAGATCTTCGTTCACTAGGCGTCTGAATAGTTGAAGGCGACCGCAATGATGTTTTTTACGACCTCTTTCATCATAGAGAAAGCCTAAGATAGAAGGTGGCTGCTCCCATCTTTCCCTGGCTTCTATCTCCAATTGTTTTATCTCGAGAGGTACATCTACATAACTGTGATCCATGTCCCAGGAATACCAAAACATTTTACTTCCAGGAGACTCTCCCTTTAAGGCAATTCCCTGGCAAAAATCTCCCGTCGCATTTACAAGAAATGAAAAAAGCTGTCTTGAAAGGTTTTCAAGATCAAAATATTGATTTGCATACGCCTCATTTATCGATTCTAACCTTTTGAATTTACTATAGAAGCTGTTGATTATGAAGTGGCGATCTGCTTCATGCTGTATCCCTCTAATTCGATAGTATTGGTAATCGTTATCCGGTAACATGGATTTTAGTTGTTTTTCACCAAGATGCGGGACAATGTAATAGAGACCGAGATTTTTTCCATTTAGATACAACAATACCAATTCTGTAGGGGGCGCCAAGGCACCAATTTGTCTGGACACATCGTAGGCTATTGGTGAGTTGAGAGGCCATTTCGGCCATTCAGATTGTTTTACAGCTAATCGTTTAATATCACCGACTGCGCCTTCAAAGAGTTTTCGGCTTTCAATTTTTGATTTACCATATTCCTCCCGAAAAAAGAGGCGAAAATTTATCAAACCTTCTTTTCTGCCGGGGTCACCGCCTTGCAGCCGTATACCAGAAAAGTTGGAGAATACATCACGCCCATTTCTATAAAAACGTACATAACTGAGACGTTCCCATTGTCTTCCATGTTCATCGAAATTGGTTAAAATGCCATGTTGTTTGGAATGCAGGTCTACTTCGTCAACGTCAATCGACAATACCGAAATTTGGTTTTCACTAATTTTTGCCAATTCATCTTTTTTGATTTTGAGATTTTTCAAAAGTGGATGATTGGCTTTAGAGACCAAATCTATTTGGGTGTTGCCTTGTTTTTTATGATATTTGCTTATTCCTGCTATCCTTTTTTTCTTAAAAGATAATTTACCTTGCAGTAACCGCGATGAATCACTTGGTAATACATTAATTCCGTATGGTGTGGTTTTGAAATAATCTTTATCCCCTTCTTGTTGAAAGCGATTAAAAGCAATTGGGTCAGTGTAAACGAGTGGATGACTCCCTTTAAGAAAAAAAGCCATTCCCTTGATGGTGACTGGGTGTTTTTTGTTGTATAAAATCAGTCGAATGTAAATCTCTGGGTCGTCAAGGTCGAGGAAAAAAGGGTAGATAATTTTGTTTGGTTTAATGCGAGAATTGACATTTCTTACCCACTCATTCTCGCCCTTACTAAAAATATTAAAAGGAACGAGCGGCTCTTTTGTCTGCATTTCAATGTAGCCAAATACGCCCTTGTCAGCATATTTCTTGAACTTGTCGAGGAGTAACCACTTTTTACGCTCTTTTGCTGCACGCTGAGCAAATTCGACGATATTTGGTACAAAACCTTCGACAGAATCCTTGTTTTCCAATGGCTGTATTGAACCTAGTTCTCTGAGTATTTTTCCTGTCTCGCCATAGGCCAGCATTGGGTAAGGGATACTTTTTTGATGGAATTTGCTCCTTATATCAACAGAATAGATTGTAATTACGGCTAAGAAGAGACAGAGTGATAGACTTATAAGAAAAATGAGAATGGAGCCTTTCCTGTGTTTCATTTTCTACAGTGCGGCTGATTTGTTAACCATCAGGTTGAACTGAAAATCTGGGTATTGGTCTATTAGTTTTGAAGTGATGTCGTGAATATCACTTTTATTTGTTTTGTGAAAAACATAGGTCATACATAGCTCTTCTTCACAGGCAATACTATGGAGAGAACCTTTTTTAAATGATCTCTCAATTTCGTCCTGCAGTACTTCAATGATTTTGCTGAGATCTTCCTGTTTTGGGCCACGAATAACAAGCATTCCCCCGTGAACTCTCCCCTTGGTGAGAGGGATTAAAGATTCCATGATCAATAACGCCACCACCGAGAAAATCAGCAGAATCACGGTGAATGTGATATTGAATGTCGCGCAGGATAGTGATGAGGCAATAACGAGCATGATAAATCCTATTTCTTCAGGCTCTTTAATGGGCGTTCTGAAACGAACTATTGAGAGTGCTCCTAACAGTCCCAATGATAGGGGTAAGGAAAACTGAATGGTTATGAATATAACTGTTATGGAAATTGACAGAAGTGGAAAGGCTCTATGGACCTGACTTCCGGTTGCACGTGCACTAAAAAAGTAAGTGTATAAAGACGAGATTGCAAAAGCAGATAGAAGGGATGCAGAAATAACGAGAATAAAGGCTGGTATGCCAATATCTTCCATCCTTTGATTGCCCATGCCGGAAATAACAGAAAATAGATCATCCATATTATGCCTCGAAAATTATATCTCTAAGGAAGAGACACATTGCTCATATTTTGAGAAGTTAGCTTTTTTAACAATGTTAGTTGTCAAATACACCAGAGAATGGGGGGGAGAATTCGATTTACTCTTTACTTCAAATACGCCTACATCAAGGGGGATTTTGTGTGCTGGAGGCAATAGAGAGGAGTTTGTCTTTTCGACCCTAATATCGTAATCTAAACTGAGTCGTGATCCCGTTATTGAATCTAAAAATCGTTTACGAGTATAAGAAATCTGAACAAACGGCTGGAGGTAGGGAATGAAATCTTCTTTTTTATCGGAAAACATTTCATACCAACAACCATGGAATTGGGAATTAAGATTTTCAGAGCTCAATTTGTAAAAACTTGTTTCTACGATCCATCGATTTTTTAACCGTTTTGTGCCTATTTTCATTTTGTTTTCCAAAAAAACAGGGATCTTATCAGCTTCCTCGAAAGGTCTGCCATAGTCAGTCTCATACCAGCGCACACGATATTTAGTCTTGAAAAAGTCGCTGTTTACTTTTTCCTGATAGGACTCGGTGAGGTTAGATTCGAGGTATATGCTTTGGACACGCGACTTCGGGTAGTTTGGGTCTTTTTTACAACAGACTGAAAGCCATGACTCTAGAGGTGATCTGAAATAGTTTGGGAACGTATATTTAAGTTCGAACTCTCCTTTCTCCTCAACAAGCTTTGATAGCACGACAGTCACCTGATTGGTCCATATGCTGCTTTGATATTTTATGAAATATTACTTCCGAGTAAATCGTAGACCATCCTATCTCTATCAATGTATGGGCACAACATTTTTGTGAATATAATTCTTAAAAACTAAAAATTACAGTTTGCTTCACCAATGGTATTCCGACAACTTCTTGCATACTTCAATGAATTAATCCAATTGAAATTCATTTCGCCAATCATCATTATTCTACCACTCAGGCTGTTCTCTTTTAACGAAGAGATGCTTGCCGAAAACAAGATAATCCACTTCAGTTCCCTTAAAACATCGTTAGGCGTCTGCAAGATTGCCAAAGATTCATTTGTCTCCCAGTGCTCTTGGACCATATTACATATTTTCCTAAAACCAAACAATAGCATTACCTTCCGAAAACAGTGTGGCAACTTCTCGACAAAGCACATCGAAATCAGCACATCTATGGTACGGGGTCTTATATTTTTTCATTGTCCGCTGATTATCCCGACTGCTGAATTCCGGTCCAAGATAGCTTCGCTGCATGACGTCCTATCCTGAAGTGATCTTTTTTCGGGCTTTGCCCAGGCCAATATGCCAGGTACATATGCGGCCCCGAAGGCCCCTCCGGCATTGCCGGATGCTGGCGTAATCCAGATATTATCAAACGTCTTCCGACACAGTAGCTTGCCATTGGCAACACAGTTTAGGACGACACCCCCAACCTTGAAATAATTTCCGCAGCAAAATGATTCTCTTGCGGTTTTTGTCAGATAAAAGACAATTTTTTCTGTGACTTCCTGAATGGCCAGAAGACATTCATCAGCAATAGACCTAAGGAAGCAATAATGAAAATGTCTTTGCCTATAAGCCAACAAGCAAGCAACCGAGCCTCTTGCAAAACGCCCTTTTGCTTCAACCTCTACGTTATGCTTAAAATTTTATCCTCGGAATATAAATTATATGCCTGCGGCAAAATTTTTCGCATGGTTTGACTTTGAACGAAAATCATCATTTTGCAAAAGGCTCAACCCTAGTAAAACTATGGCCATACCAGTATCAATTGCCTGGTTTGTTCTGATTTCTGTTGGCAGTGACTCTTATTGCGTTGTGTCTTCTCGATAGTCATGGCTATATAAATTTGCAGTTATTAAATTGTTGTAATTTAATGGCAAAAAAATGTGGGAGTATTAACATTGAACATGTCATTATTAAGTAGCCAACCACCTTAGAAGGATTACTTCTCCATTAGCCGCGCCATTTTATCAAATATGACATGAATTTGTCATCTTATTATTACATAGGATGATAGCAAGTAATCATGATGATGCTTTTTTGTATCGATAACAGGTGTCATATATTACGATATACGATTAACCTGATGACCTATGCAAGTTGATTGATTCGACGTTTCAATATTAGTAATAGAAGCTATGAAAAAAATATTATTCATCTCACCACAACCTTTTTTTCAGTGGCGAGGTTCACCTATTCGAGTCAATTTTAACATTATTGCCTTGACTGAACTTGGATATAAAATTGATCTTTTGACGTTACCCATCGGTGAACAGAAAGAGTATGAACATTGCAGCATAATAAGGGTCACAAACCCGTTAGGAATTAGAAATATCCCCATTGGTCCATCTCTTGCCAAGATATTTTTTGATGTTTTACTTTTTTGCAAAGGCGTTACGCTTTGCATAAAGAACAAATATGACGTTATCCATGGTGTTGAAGAGGCCGGCATAATTGGCGTCGTTTTGGCAAAATGTTTCAGGGCCAAATCAATTTTTGAAAAGCATTCCGATCCATTTTCTTACAGAAAAGGGTTTCTGAAAAATTGTCTTCTTTCACTTTATGCCCTGACGGAAAAGCTAACAGTCAGGTTGAGTGATGCTGTTATCGGTACAGGAAAAGGGCTTGTCAGCCAGGTTGAGAAGATGGGTTACCCGACTCGTGCATTCCACATCTTTGATATTCCATCATCCCGAGAAGAACCTTCTATGGAAATGGTAGATCGTAAAAGGCATGAGTTAATTAAGAACCATGGGGAGGTTCTTGTCACCTTTGTCGGGTCTTTTGCTCTTTATCAAGGTGTGGATCTGATGTTTGCCACTATTCCGGAGGTCGCCAAAAAAGAGTCTCTTATACGATTCATTATCATAGGAGGGAAAGGTGATGAAATTGACGAGAAACTGAGAATGCTTGCACAGCTTGAGGTTGAAAAGTCCGTTACTTTTCTGGGGAAAGTGCCTCCTGATACCTTACCTGAGTACCTCTTTGCTTCCGATATACTGCTGTCTCCACGTATATCAGGAATGAATACGCCATTGAAAATTCTTGATTATATGAAAGCCGGAAAACCAATTATGGCAACTGATGTTCCCTCGCATCGTCTCTTACTAGATGAGACTGTAGCAGTTTTTGCTTCTCCTGAGCCGGAACAATTAGCGATTGCCATACATGAACTTGCAGGAGATACGGAAAAGAGAAAAAAAATGGGTGCGGCAGGCCGCCGACTTTATGAAACAAAGTATAATTTTGATAATTACCGACATCAACTATCGGCCTGCTATCAGTATGTATTGTCTCATTGATTTTAAGGTGTCTTTACTATTAAAACTATGAATAAATTACTGATGTCCGCATTGATTTATTATTCTTGTTTTTTTCTGCCAAACGTATTGAATGCTATTATGTCCAGTAAAGAAAAATGATGTGATCACTGGTCTTTTTCACGGTTCAGGGTCGATTGCAGGCGCTGCTGATAGAGGAATAAATCTTTAGAAAAATTGTTTCATTTTGTGGCTCCAGGTTATTAGTCGTGAGCGTTTCGACATACTTGGCTTTCCTCTTGATACGGAAATTTCTGATTGTCTGCCTATTCATCTACCATTGTGGCTATTACCCAAATAAAAAAAATTATTGAGTCTTGGTGTTATTTAGAATGTAGTCATATGTCATGATATTTTGATCATTTGACGTGCATTACTTCATGCATCAGCTCCATTCTTAGTATAGTAAAATTTTACTTGGTCATATCCTATCAGGCTGGGAATACAATTGATCTGTCTCGTTTATTTGTTTATAAGAGGGATGAATTGATTATACCAAAAGTGTAAACTAAAACTGTTTTATAAATATCAAATTAATTATAAATAACAAGATAATGGAGCTTAGATTAGAT
>JABDPQ010000062.1 GCA_013042695.1 Desulfobacterales bacterium
GCCAAGAAAAAAGAAGTCATCATTGCAGAAGCAGATGACCACCTTGAGGATGAAGACCTGCTGGAAATGATTAATGCGGGAATAATTGAGTTCATGGTTATAGACAGCCATAAAGGGGAGTTCTGGGCCCAGATTTTAGACAATATCAAACTGCAACCATCTGTCAAATTACGTACTGGCGGAAGCATAGCCTGGGCAGTGAGGAAGAATAACCCGAAACTGAAAGCGGTTATCAATGAATTTCTACAAAAACATAAGCTTGGCACGATGATGGGAAATGTCATCTTTAACCGCTATCTCAAAGACACATCCTACATCACCGACTCAATCCAGAACGAGCATCTGAAACGTTTCAAAATCATGGCTAATTACTTTGAGAAATACGGTAAACAATATCAGTTCGACTACCTGATGTTGGCAGCACTCGGGTATCAGGAGTCAAGGCTGAACCAGAATCTGAGAAGTAACGCGGGGGCTGTCGGTGTCATGCAAGTCCTGCCTTCCACGGCAAAAGACAAGAACGTTGGAATACCGAATATTAAAGAAGCTGAACAAAATATTCATGCCGGAACTAAATATCTGCGATTCATGGCAGATACCTATTTCTCCGAGGATAAGGAATTAGATCCCCTCAATAGAGCGCTGTTTGCTTTCGCATCTTATAATGCAGGACCGGCAAGAATCAGTCGCCTTCGGCAGGAGGCAAAAAAAATGGGCCTCGATCATAATAAATGGTTCAACAACGTCGAAATCGTTGCCGCCAAGCGTATAGGCCGCGAAACCGTCCAGTATGTCAGCAATATTTTTAAATATTATGTTGCGTATGCTCTGCTCGCCGACAAAATGAAGATCGAAGGACCTGTCCACCTGAAAGGGTCATTTAAAAAGAAGAAAATAAAGAAGCAATAGCACCTTCAATTGTTTTATCTGTCTTTTGCTTTAATCCCTGATTTACTCATTTTATAACGTAACACTCGTTCACTTATCCCAAGCGCTTCAGCAGCCCGGGTCTGTATCCAGTCATGATCCTCAAGGGCAGAAAGCAGCATAGCATGCTCAACTCGTGCGAGTCGCTCACTGAGCAATCCACCGCTACTCTCACGCTCGCGTATTTCCTGCGGCAAGTCAGCCATACGGATCATCGTACCGCGCACCAAGGTCACCAGGCGTTGAATCAAATGCTCCAGTTCTCGAACATTGCCAGGAAAATCATACTTTACCAACTGAGCCATGGCCTCAGCGGTGAATTTTAACCGACTTTTATCATACTTTTCCAGGAAGTGCTCTGTCAGCAGCGCAATATCATTACGTCTTTCCCGAAGTGGTGGAATTTTAAGTTCAAAGACATTAAGACGGTAATAAAGATCTTCCCTGAAACAATCCGCTGCAATCAGTTTTTTCAAATCTTTATTAGTGGCAGCGACAACGCGGACATTAACGCTGGTATCGATTTCGCTCCCAACCCGCACTATTTTTTTTTCCTGGAGGGCACGAAGCAGCTTGGCCTGCATGGCAAGCGGTACTTCACCAATTTCATCTAAAAATAGCGTGCCACCTGAGGCCTGCTCAAAGCGCCCACGCCGTCGTGAAGATGCGTCGGTAAAAGCACCTTTTTCATGTCCAAACAATTCTGATTCGAAGAGATTCTCGGGAACGGCTGCGCAGTTAACCGGGACAAAGGGTCCTGCTCGGTTATTGCTCAAAAAATGAATTAACTGAGCAACAAGTTCTTTGCCCGTTCCTGTTTCTCCAGTAATAAGTGCATTCCATTTTGTTGGGGCAACCCGATAAACAAGAGACAAGACTTCACTCATTGGCTGGCTCGAACCAATAAGAGACACCGGCAGCTGCTGATTTTCTATGATTTCAGAAACTTCCCCTGACTCTTCAGCAACAGAAATATCAGCTTCGATCTGAGTAATTCTATTGAGTAATTCACTGAGTTCGACCGGTTTTTCAAGAACATCATCTGCCCCGAGCTGCATCACCTTGACCGCTGTTTGAACAGTACCAAAGGCGGTTATCATGATCGCTCGAACCAGCGGTGATTGCTGCCGCATATGGCCAAGCACCTCATCACCATTCATGTCTTCCATCCGGTGATCAATCAAGACTAGCTGAACTGGCTCCCGGTCGAAAATTTCAAGTGCCTCTCTGCCTCCTGAGGCTTTTGTGACCGTGTACCCCTGTTTTTCCAGGAAACCAGCCAGCATATCACGCTGCATTTGTTCGTCATCAACAATGAGTATATGCATGGTATTCCCCGGTTACTTCTCCCAGAATTCATTATGCATCAACAGTAAGTCCAGGTAATAAAATAACAAGTGTAAACTCATTGTCTTGAGTATCACCGCGCCACTCAATAGTTCCCTGATGAGCTTCAACAATCTTTCTGCTGATCGATAAACCGAGCCCTGTCCCTTTGGCTTTTGTGGTAAAATAGGGTTCAAACAGCTTTTGGCCCTGATCAGAGCTCAGAGAATAACCGCCATTAGACATCGTGAGCCGCCAGAACTGCTCTTTTTTATCGAGCCTTATAAAAAGATACCCGCCATCTGGCTGGGCCTCCAGGGCATTACGCAGGAGATTTTCTAGAAGTTGCCCGAGAAGATCATAGTCTCCTTTTATCAGTGCGGCAGCATCTAATTCCATGGATATGGAAATGGATTGCTCATCACATTTCTTGCGATACAAATCCACACCATGCGCGATAAGCTCAGAAAGAGTTACCCTCTTTCGTTCAATTTCAAACTCATGGATGTATTGTCGAAGCCGATTGATCACCCCATTGCTTCTGCTGACCGCCTCTCTCATGGCGGTAAGCAGATGACGATGTTCATCGGAAAGCACATCAGCCTCAAACTGCAGCCGTTGAAGTCCAATGCCAATAGCATTGAGCGGGTTTCTTAATTCATGAGCAATGGTTGAAGATGCTCGCCCCAAAGCCGCCTCCTCATGCTGTTTTGCCATTTGCCTCTCAAAGTGCCGCGCCTGCTCAAGTCGAAATCTCTGTGACCGATAAAGCCACCATGAGATAAAACTGCCAATAACCGTGAGGAACAAGACAAACAAGACAAGCTCCTTACGCATCTGGCTTATTCTTTTCCGAAAATGCTCCGCCTCAAGAGCAACCACGAGAAGATTTTTTCCTACACGCATCTCATGTTTTGAAACGGTTCGGCCCTCCTGGTCTAGCCATATCATCTTCTCACTACCTCTGGTTTTTCCATCTACTTCTGGCTCGAAGGTAACATAGGCAATTCCAGGAAGTTTATTCAGAATACCAAGCAATTTTTCAATGGAGAGATCCTCTTTAACTTTATCAAGGCCGGCGGAAGCAATACCAACGATAATGCAATGAGGATTATCAATCGTAAGAGGTTCTTTTTCAGGAAAATAGGAAAGTAAATAGGTTTGGACAGTCTGGCGATAGACAAGCTGATCTGCAGCGAAACAGCTTTGATCAGCCATCCAGGCAGCAGGTCCTGATACGGGACTGCTGTTTTCGCGCAAAATTCGCACCCCGGCAAGACCAGACTCCTCAACGAACGCAGTAAGCTCGGGCTCAGAAAATGGTTCGATGGCATCAAGGTAGTGCAAAAACCGGGCGCTGTTCTTTAAAGACCCACGGTAGATTGATTGGAGCGCCAAATTGCTTGTGAGTGCATTCCTAATATTAAGTTCAACAACGGCGGCAACGACTTCTGAATGCTCTCGCGAATGCTTTTGGAACTGTTTTGATGCTTTCTGTAATTGCAAAAAAAAGTATCCGGCCACCAGAACTATTAAGGCCAGAAAAAGAATAAGATTGCTCTTCCAGGAAAGATAGTATGTCATTGTTGGAAGGAGCCTTTTGCAAAATAATGATTTTCGTTCAAAGTCAAACCATGCGAAAAATTTTTACCGCAGGCATATAATTGATATTCCGAGGATAGAAATCTAAGCATAACGCAGAGGCTGAACGAAAAGGGCGTTTTGCAAGTGGCTCGGAAGAAAAGAACTATTTTAAGGCCCACAGATCTGCCTTGATCGATTCAGTCGAGTCCTCACTCCCGTTTTATCAGAAAAGTTCCCAGCCCCGCAGCCGTGGACGCTCTGAGCCAGAAATAGTGCATCGTCCAGGTACATACCGCTGATCCAAATCCTGTTCCCCGGAAAAACACAAGGGGGAAGCAGCAGGTCAAATGACTTGTGAGCACTCGAATCCCAGCCGAGTCTAACAATGATTTTATTTTGATTTTTTTTGTCATAAACCCCGGCATCTCCTTTTCGAGAAGCAGAGGTAACAACTATTTCACGCCTGTGCAGATCTATTGAACTGACCTCCCCGGTAAAAGTGGTCTCATCTCCTTGCGCAACACCGGTTAAAGTACCTGCAATGAGAACGAAAAGCAAAAGGATAACAAAGCGCATCGGATAGTGTCTCAATGTCCTGATGAGGTGACGATTGAATGGAGAAGTTCGAATAACCCCATTGGATCCAGGTCATTTGCTGCTGCAATATCTTTGATTGCCTCTTCAGGGCCGGCTGAGACACCTTTATCTGAAAGCTTGTGGATTATCTTTTCGAGCTTAAGACCATACTCGGAACAGACCGCTTGCAGTGTTTTCTTTCCCCACCCAGCCTTTGGTGAATCAGGAAAGGAGGTTTCACCTTGAGAAATGGCAGTAACTGCACTTTTCGGTGCCGCTTTTTTAATGACCTCATATACCTGCTGAGGTGTCCTACTATTCTTTTTTGCAATTTCTTTGAGTGTATCTTTTTCACCAGAATTCTCCAGTCCTGCCTCTTCCAACAAGACAAGACTTTGTGCCAGATCAAGGTTTTCTTTCTTGGCGAACATCTTTAACGATGACAGCTCCGCATGTCCATAGGGTGGTTCTCCATATTTTTCTGAGCCTGCATGCTTAAATGATGCAGAGATGTTAAGAATGGTACTCATTGGCGGCACGTTATAAATCGTACCAACAACGAATACGATGGTAAGCGCCAGAGCCAGATTAAAAGCTCCGGTAAAAATCTTGATTTCCCGTGCTTTGTTTTTCATATAGGCAACGATTGGTTTCCAGTTGTAGTAGATGTGCAAGAAACCAGCCACCAGAAACAGCACTCCAACGGTAATGTGCTGATCTCCCCACTGGCTTTTGGTCAAGCCCCAGAACTTCCAGTCAGCCCAATAGGCAACCCTGCCTTCGGGCACAACATAAAGAATGACTGAGTTCACTATGAGAACTACCTAGGAAATGAACATTGTCATTGATGTTACTTTGCGCATAGTCATGTCTATTACTCCTCATTAATGTGTTAACGTGTATGATAATTTTATTTATATTTTTCAACATCTGTGCCAACCATATTTTTTAATTTAGCATATGTTTACAATTAGTTAATCAACTTGAATGAAAGTTGAACAGAAGTTATCTTCGACAACCCGGGTAATCAGTCGACAAAATTGTCGATGACTGAACTAATGTGGAAAAGACAAATCATCTGGGCGGATTCTTGCCAAACAATAGTAAACATGGTACTGAGACCTCAGTATTAAACCTTAAAATCACCCTTCCAGCACAGGCATTCGGCTCGGGCACCTGACGGAATGTAACGGGAGAAATCACAATGTTGTTACACCATCATTTCATCGACATTGCTAAAAAAATGGGCGAAAAACTCGCCATTCACGATTTCACCACGAACAAAAAGATCAGTTACAGCAGAGCTTTGATTGCCACTCTTCTGTTGTCAGCTATTTTCAAGAAATATGACAAGGGATTTATCGGCGTTATGCTTCCCACTTCTGCCGGTTGCATCCTAACAAAGATTGGTCTTCTCATGAGTGGCCGGATACCAGTGATGATTAATTATTCAACCGGAGCTGAACAGAACGCCCACTACGCCAAGAAAAAATGCGGTTTCCAGACTATTATAACCTCTCGCGCATTGCTTGAAAAAATTGAATGTCCCTATGTCGATGGCATGATTTATATCGAGGACATTATGCAAAAGATCAGCAGCCTGCAAAAGATCAGAGCCGCATTGGTCTCAAAACTGCCTTCTGCGGTGATAAAATTTCTAGTCCATGGCGGGAAAGAAAACGATATTCTGGTCATTCTCTTTACCAGCGGCAGCGAGAAAGACCCGAAAGCCGTGCAATTGACCCATAAAAATGTTTTCGCAAACACTCTTTCGGCTTCAGAACAATTTAATTTTACACCGGACGATATCTTTTTGTCTGCACTGCCTTATTTTCATGTATTCGGGATGACCGTAAATCTCTGGATTCCCCTTTTCCATGGCACGACTATCCTAACCTATGCTAACCCACTAGAATATAGAAAAATTTGTGAAATTATCAGAGATAATAGCGCAACACTTATGGTTGGCACCCCCAGTTTCTTCTGGGGCTATCTGCGTAAATCTGAAAAAGGTGATTTTGACTCTCTACGCATTGCTCTTGTCGGCGCCGATAAATGCCCAGATTCTCTGCGGGAAGCCTTTCAAGAAAAGCACGACAAGATACTTCTTGAAGGGTATGGCGCAACTGAATGTTCTCCCGTTATCTCCGCCAATTGTCCTGAAGATAATCGGCCCGGAAGCGTCGGCAAGCCAATTCCCAACGTACAGGTTCGAATTGAAAACTATGAAACCGGGGTAGAATGCGGCCCAGGAGAAGACGGCAGAATCCTGGTCAAAGGCGACAATGTCATGAAAGGTTATTTTGATGATTTCGAGCAGACGTCCCTGCATATTCGCCGCGGTTGGTACGACACCGGAGACATGGGAAACCTTGATGAGGATGGTTATCTCTGGCATGTCGGCAGAATCAAACGATTTGTCAAAATCGGCGGTGAAATGGTTTCAATGGTAAAAATTGAATCTGTACTCGAAAAACTCCTTCCCCAGAACACACTCTGTTGTGTTGTTGAAATTCCTGATTCTACGAAGGGGGCACGGATTGTCGCCGTGATAACCGCTGACATCGATACAAAATCGACACTCAAAAAGATGGCTGAACAACTACCTAAAATTGCTCTGCCCAAGCAATTCCTTGTTCTCGAAGATTTACCCAAAATGGGCAGCGGTAAAATAGACTTTCGCTCCATTACAGAAATGGTACGAGAAATCCACGCAGAAAAACGCAACAGCAAGTCTAAATAAATGTCTGCAATAGAGTCCGCAGACATCTCTGCCCGAACCAGGCGGCTCAGTCATTCGCCGATAGTGGCTCGTATACCGTTTATCTACCTGCTGGTATTTCTCGTACGGCTCCCGTCAAAAAGCGTTGAGAGCCCCGGCTAATCCACCCCATGAAGATATGGTAACGTTTGCCAAGTATCAATAACCTTTTTTATAATATCTTCTGAGTGGTTCTGCGGATGAATAATCACCATAGGTAGTATTTTGCAACAACAAAGAGACCAGCAAGATCGATCACCCTTCGCCATCCGCAATGTCAGGCTATTCGTTGCTTTCAGAGTTTTATTTAACGCACGGTTTTATTATCCGGTATTCACCATCCTCTTTCTTGATTATGGCTTGACAATCGAACAATTTGCCCTGCTCAATACCGTATGGGCGATAACCATTGTTTGTGCGGAAGTACCCTCAGGAGCCCTTGCCGACCTGCTTGGCCGAAAACGACTGCTTGTCCTCACTTCTGCTTTGATGATTGTCGAGCTCAGTGTAATTGCCTTTATCCCAATTGCCAATATGACCTTGGTCTTCTGGGCTTTCTTCATTAATCGAATACTAAGCGGTCTGGCTGAAGCCATGGCCAGCGGCGCCGACGAGGCCATCGCCTATGACTCCCTGGTTGCTCAAGGGAATCCTGCACATTGGCCGCGTGTGCTCAGTGTCCAAATGCGTGTTAAAGCATTGGCAGGCATTATCTCAATGACCGTCGGAGCACTCATATATGACCCGGACGTAGTCAACCACATCCTTGGTTGGTTTGGAATCGATGGAACCATTACCCAGCAGAGCAGTATGCGCTATCCCATCTTCCTGACCCTGCTCCTTGGCCTATTAGCATTGTGGACCACCACTCAAATGAGGGAGAATGAAAGCCAGCCAGAACGTGATGAAGCACCTATTACGCTTGAAACTATCTGGAGAGCAGGCCAGTTAACCTTGAAGGCTGGTCTTTGGATTCTGAAAACGCCCTTTGCCTTGGCAATCATCCTATTTGGAATGATGTACGACCATGTTCTCCGCATGATTATTACGCTAACAAGTCAATATTATCGGTTAATTGAACTGCCTGAAGCGAGTTTTGGCGTGATCATGGCCGGTATGTCAATCCTGGGGTTAGTGATACCACGAATTGCCGAGTACATGGTAAAAACATTCACCCCGGTACAAAATACTGCCTGGTTAGCGCTCATAGCACTTATGGCCCTTGTTGGTCTCTCCTGGTTCATCCCGTATTTTGGTGTCATTCCAATGGCTCTGGTAATGATTGGACTCATGCTCACGGCCTTTTTCAGCAGCCATTATCTGAACCAGATAACTTCTTCGGAGCAACGAGCAACCGTACTCAGTTTCAAAGGACTGGCCTTTAACCTGGCGTATGGTATCATTGGCGTTCTTTTTGCGCTTTTAATGCAGCAGTTAAGAGTCAAGAACCAACTTGCTCATAGCGATTGGACCGCAGAACTCATTGGAGACGAGGCATTTCGACAATCACTTGGATGGTTCCCCTGGTATGCATCGTTATTGATCGTTGCTCTGACATTGTATTGTCGGCATGCTCTGAAAGAGACTCCTGCACCTACTGAAGTGTCCTAAAAGATTATGCTCTTGGCTTTGTGGTATGAATATCTAATCTCAATTCACATCAATAATTGAGTCTATGTCCGTTTACAATTTTGCCCATCGTGGCGCCCGCAGCCTTGCGCCTGAGAACACGCTTCCAGCAATCGAAAAAGCATGGAATTTAGAAACTGACGGCGTAGAAGTAGATGTCGGTGTCAGCAAAGACGGTGAGCTCATTCTGCATCATGATTCCCTTCTCAAACGTACAACAAATGTTGCTGAGATCTATCCAGCGCGTCAAGATCATCCTTTCTCAACATTTACTTTTGCTGAACTGGAACGACTCGATGCCGGCTCCTGGTTCATCGATTACGATCCCTTTTCCCAAATTCGTCTCGGAAATGTCACCTTCAAAGAGCTTCAGGCGATACAGGGTGCTCGTATACCCCGTTTGATAGAACTGCTTGACTTTATCAGAAATAAAAACTGGCGGGTAAATCTGGAACTCAAAAAAATGGCCGAACCAATGAGACGCTTCTCGCTTGCTGAAGCAACCCTGTCTCTGATAAAAAAAGAGGGTATTGATACTGAAAAAATTATTATTTCTTCATTTGATCACGAGAATATAAAAATTGTCCGTAAACTCAAACCGGAAATTGAGATAAATGCATTAATTGGTGAAAACCCGGCACGAGGAAATAATTGGGGAAACTTTGAGTTTTCAATCTATAATGCCAATGCGAATTACATCAGCAAAAGACAGGTGGAACAAGCCCTGTCTCATAATTGCACGGTTAATCTCTACACGGTAAACGAACCGGAGGCTATGAGGCGCTATATGAAATGGGGAGTGAGGAGTCTGATAACAGATTTTCCCCAAATCCTCAAAGACCTGATTAGATAATGTGTATTTTAGATCAGTTAGCACATTCCTTGACAAGGGTACCAAGAAAAAGAATAGTGTCAAGCAACATGCAAGAGAAATAAATCCTGCTATTTTCAGCTGTAATGGAAATAAATAAAAGTGGATCGCATATCAACTATTGAATTTGCTCCTCTGGTAAGCAAAAGAGATGAATTGATCATAATCTAATGATCGAATCAGGACAGCACCAATAATTGCCATGAAAACGTTGCCCTCGCAGCTTGTTTTTTTCCTCCAGAACAGAGCGGTAAAGCGAAACTTTGTTACGCTTTGGAAATTCCTCGCCTTTCTCGCAGCAATCATCATCCTCTATTCG
>JABDPQ010000030.1 GCA_013042695.1 Desulfobacterales bacterium
CTATCGGACCCTGACACGTGATTATCGCGTGTCATGACATATTCAACTCCAAATGAAGAAACCACCTCAGCAATTCGCCTATCATCAGTTGCAACCACGACTCGTGATAGAATTTCCACTTGCTGAGCCCTTTCAACGACATGCTGAATCATCGGTTTGCCATTAATCAAGGCGAGCGGTTTACCGGGAAAGCGATTTGATTTATATCGTGCAGGAATTATGGCTATGACCTGCACATCTATGTTTTTATTATTCATGAACTCGACTATCTTTCGGTAAAATGATTGGTGTCTTTTTTTCTTATCCCAGTACTTAAATCATTTTGTAATGGATATCAAACACTTCGTCAGCATAAAACTGGAATCGCCTAACCCAGAAGATATTTTGCTCTCAGAGATTCTGGCCTCGCGTCTTTCGTTATCACCGCCCTCTTTCTCCGATGATAATACTCCTTTTAAGTTTATATTTCATGAATCCCGTCTTCAATTGCATGATAATAGCGCAGAAACTCAAAGCAAAGGTCTCTTTGTAGATTTCCTTGCCGGTGCTTCATTTTACCGTTTCAAAACAGAGAAAAGTATACACCATCCTCTTGCTAAAGCAGTGGGCATAAAAAAAGGTGTGCGCCCATCGATCTGTGATGCAACAGCAGGCTTTGGTGCTGACAGCTTTGTACTTGCATACTTAGGTTGTAACGTGACTATGGTTGAGCGATCGCCTCTTATTTGGGCTCTGCTTGATGATGGCATCAGACGAGCACTGTCAAACCCTGATATCGAAACTATTTTTCGCTCTCTTGTCTCACTTCATCTGGCTGAAAGTATGATTTTTTTTAAAAATACCAGCAATCGTTTCCAGACCATTTACCTGGATCCCATGTACCCTCACAGAAAAAAGTCGGCATTAAATAAGATGAGGATGAGACTTCTGAGATCAGTGGTTGGTGATGACGAAGACAGCGCTCGGTTGCTCACCGCTGCCAGGAATCATGCCTTACAGCGAGTCGTTGTCAAAAGACCGGCCGGCGCCCCTTCCATCGGTCAGGAGAAACCATCATATGCAGCTGAAGGGAAACATAGTCGTTATGATGTGTATCTGACAAATCATTTATGATATTTTTCACCAGCCTTTATCGTATAGGCTCGATAAAGCTGTTCCAATAAAAGTAAGCGACACATATCATGCGTGAAAGTCATTGAAGACAATGACAGTATGATATCTGCACGCTGCTTCTGTTCATTGTCGAGCCCCAGTGGACCACCAATGACAAAGCACAGCTTTTTAATACTGCGTTTCTCAAGCCTATCTATCATTTCAGACAACTGCTCAGAGCTCAGCTGAGTACCGTTATTATCAAGCGCAACACGATATGCACTGGGGTCGATATGGTTATTCAATAATACGTTCTCATAGGCACGAATCTCTGGGTCACTTTTACTTTTGAGGGTTTTAACCTTGATATAGCAGATTTCAAGCCGGGTGTAGTGACTCAGGCGCTTGCTAAAATCGTCAATGCCTTGAGCAAGATAATCTTCTTTTGTTTTTCCTAAAAACAGGAGTTTGATTTTCATCGAGGGATGCAAAAAAAGGGCACAATGAGGTTAACACACTGCGTTTTTATGGTGATCTAAATAGCGGATCAATAGTCTGCAGAATTTTTCATATGATAATTCCCGGTTTATTCCCGGGCATGAATCTTTAATGGTTTCAAAATTAACTTTGTCGCTAAGCAAAACAGGCACCAGCGGCCATTGAGCACAGCGCCACGGTCTTCCGAGATGAACCATACAGCCGTTATCATAAAAAATACAATGGCCGTCAACTGTCTTCATTTGAACAATTGAACCGTTGAGCTTCCAGTATTTCTGTCGCACTTCACTTTCTTTTTTTCCTAAACATGTAACCATTTTTGCCTGGTCGTCCTTAGTTAGAGAAACGGTCACTTCACCCTGACAACAAAAGCCACAGCGCGTACAATTGAATATTTTCTCTAGATCATTATGCATAGAACACTACTCAGGTATTTTCTCATCTATAGGTATCACAATATGCATATTATCTTACTGAATGTTGTAAGAAGATGCTCGAGTTGAATAAAAAAAACGCGAAACGTTATCGTTTCACGTTTTTTTCTGGAGGAAGATAATGTTACGCGTAGCCAATAACATCCCCAAACGTTGAGATATCAATGCCATAAAGCATAGCTGCAGTCCGCCATTTGTCTTCATCCGCCACATCGAAAATAATGTGATCATCGCCGGGCACGGTTAACCAGCCGTCAGCAATAAGCTCTGACTCTAATTGCCCTGGTCCCCAACCGGCATAGCCAAGTAGAAACATATATTTTTCAGGCCCCCTGGAATAGGCAATGTCTTCAAGAATCTTAGTTTCTCTTGATAACGCTATGGTTGCACTAACTTCCAGTTGATGTTCAGCCTGATAATCAGACCGATAGAGGATAAAGGCAGACTCCAACTCAACTGGGCCACCAATGTAGACAGGAGGTAAAATAATCTCTGGGACCGGAAGATTTGCCCCCCGTAAGATTTCGGGCAGGGTAAAAAGTGCGTTAGGTTTATTTACAGCAACTCCCATAGCACCTTCAGGACTATGGGCACAGATATAGATGACCTGCTCTTCGAATCGTGGGTCGGGCATCCGTGGAGTTGATATCAGAAAAGAACCCGTCAGGTTATCGAGAACAGGTGTCTCCATTGTATTCATATGCTTTCCCCTTGTGCACGTAGTAAATGCTATCCGTTCTATACCTCAAGCGTATCAAAGGAAGACAGATACAGTCAAGCTTTCTGCTTCATAGGCATAAATTGCGTTCCTTACATCTAACAATGTATGAATTGCTCATGCTTTTGCAATCTTTGGCCATGACTTTTTCCACTAAATACCCTACTATCTCATGATAATTACCTTGTCATAATTCCCCTCAATCAGGTTTCTGTCACTATGAAAGATCTCTATAAAAAAATCCTTTTCAATGATCATTACGATCCGTTCCAATTTCTTGGAGTTCATCAGTCAAAAAGTAATTCGCAGGATATTATTATCCGCACGCTGCAGCCATCGGCACAGAAAGTGGCTCTCATCACCGGCAGCCAAAAGCATCAAATGAAAAAAATTGAGCCTGAGGGACTATTTGAGAGTCAATTGAACAAAGCCGAACTTGACTTCCCCGAACTAGAGCCATTTGATTATCAATACGACATTACATTTCAAGCAGGAAATAAAATTCTCATAAATGATCCCTATCGTTTTATCCCTCAGCTGAGCGAACAAGATCGTTATCTGTTTAATTTTGGTACCAATTACTCTTTATACAATCTTCTTGGTGCTCAACTTGGGATGCACCAAAAGGTTTCCGGAACCATGTTTCGAGTATGGGCTCCTAATGCACGGGCAGTGGCTGTTATTGGACATTTTAACGGTTGGGATTGCAGAGTTCACCAGATGCGAGTTCTTGGGAGTTCAGGTATTTGGGAACTATTCATCCCTGGAATAGTCGAAAACGAATTGTACCGGTTTAAAATCAAAACAGCTGCAGGGCATTTTCTTGAAAAATCTGATCCCTTTCAATTCTCCGGAGAGACCCGCCCGCAAACCGCATCATCTATTCGCAACATTAACCGTTACCAATGGAGGGATCATGAGTGGCAAAAAACGAAAAGGGCAACCTCACCATACGACAAACCAATGTCAATTTATGAGGTTCATCCCGGTTCCTGGCGTCGAGACCCAAGTAACCCGAGCCGGTTTCTCACCTTCAAAGAATTGGCTGATCAGCTCATACCATATGTTAAAGATATGGGGTTTACGCATATCGAACTGCTGCCGGTAGCTGAACACCCATTGGATGAATCCTGGGGGTATCAGGTAACCGGATCTTTCAGCCTGAGCAGCAGGTATGGCGTTCCGGATGATTTCATGTATTTCGTTGATCAATGCCACTTGAACAATATAGCGGTCATCCTTGACTGGGTTCCGGCACATTTTCCCAAAGACCCGCATGGGCTGGCACAATTTGATGGAACGGCACTATACGAGCACGAAGACCCTCGTAAAGGCGCCCATCCTGAATGGGGAACACTGATATATAATTACGGGAGAAAAGAAGTAATCAACTTCCTCATAGCAAGTGCGCTCTTTTGGCTGGACAAGTATCACATCGATGGGCTCAGGGTTGATGCCGTTGCCTCAATGCTCTACCTCGATTACGCGCGCAAGCATGGCGAATGGATACCTAATTGTTACGGCGGCAAAGAAAATTTAGAAGCAATTGAATTCATTAAACATTTGAACTCGATCATCTTTGACCACTATCCTCACACACTTATGATTGCTGAAGAATCGACCAGCTTCTATGGCGTTTCAAAACCAGCAGATCAAGGTGGACTTGGCTTTGGCTTTAAATGGAATATGGGTTGGATGAACGATATTTTAAGCTACTTTTCAAAGGATCCTCTCTTTCGAAAATATCACCACAATGCCCTTACATTTTCTTTGATGTATGCCTTTTCTGAGAACTTCATACTTCCACTGTCTCATGATGAGGTTGTGCATGGAAAGCGATCTCTGCTTGAAAAAATGCCTGGAGATGTTTGGCAAAAATTTGCTAATCTTCGCCTGCTTCTGACAACGATGTATCTTCACCCTGGAAAAAAACTGCTCTTCATGGGGGGAGAGTTCGCCCAGCAATCTGAGTGGTATTGTAAACAGAGCCTTGACTGGCATCTGCCTGAAACTAATCCCAAACATAATCAGACAATGATATTTGTCCGTGCGCTCAACACTTTCTACCGTGCTCATCGGGCTCTCTGGGAGTGTGATTTTCGTGATTCAGGGTTTCATTGGCTTGATTTTGAGGATAGAGATAATTCAATCATCTCTTTCGTACGTTGTGCAAATGACCCGAAAGATCACCTCGTCTGCCTACTCCATTTTTCTCCTCAGACCATGTTTGATTACAAGATAGGACTCCCAGAAAACAGGGAGTATCAGATAATTTTTTGTTCCGATGATGAGCGTTTTGGTGGGAGCTCACATTGCGATGAGCGCCTCATTATACCAATCAGTGAACGATATGCAAAAGCAGAGTATCATGCCCATATAACCGTCCCACCGCTTGCGGGGGTTGTTTTAAAACCACTATAAAGTTAGAGGACAGAGTATGCCGCAACAATCTTCTTCCCCACTGGCAAAAGATAAATTGAAAAAAGCCGTGCAAGCCTTCTCGGAACTGGTTGATCAATTTCCTCAAAAAAGCAGACATGAGCTGCTTCATAAAATTCAACTGAAATTTGATTTGTCTCCATTAGAGTGTGAATTTCTTGATAAACATTTCAGCTCCCAATCATAGAATTCCCGGAACCGGACAACACGATTGGACGGCGTAGCTGCTTGGAGATTGTCTGGCTCTCTACTCGCCTGTGTCAGCTTATCAGTAATCTCTAGGCGCAGATGACGATAATCCCAAACAACCGCGCTTCAGTGCAGCGGAAGTCGTATGGTTACCACCGTGCCACTTTCATTGCTGCTGTCAATACTGAGGGATCCAAGGTGATCTTCGATTATCTTGGCTGAAAGGGAAAGCCCAAGCCCGGTCCCCTCCAACTTTGTAGTAAAATAGGGATCAAAAACCTGATCTCTTATTGAAGGTTCAATTCCAGTTCCGGTATCACTTATTTCGATATAAACGCTATTTGTATCGTCCCACATTCTAATTGCTAAATGACCACCGTTCGGCATCGCTTGAATACTATTGAGAAAAAGGTTCAGAAGTACCTGAATGAGTTTATCCTGATCGGCGGTGGCAGTATGACTCGTATCTGGAAACTGGTGTGAAATTGTTATGTTTGCTGCTTTGAGATCAGAATGTACCAGGTGCAAGGCCTTTTCAATAAGATTTGGCAATTCTATATTTTGCTTGTTTAATCTTGCTGATCGTGAGTACTCGAGCAGTTCACTTATACTTCTGTTTAACCGTTCAACTTCATCTACCAGAAGATCTGCCTTTGCCTGATCGATGGCGTCTTTTGGGGAGGTTGCTTTGAGCAACAGAGCCAGTCCTTTGATTGAACTCAAGGGATTCCGCAATTCATGGGCTAATCCCGCGGCCATTTTGCCCAGTGCGGCGTGTCTCTCGCTTCTCCTGAGTTCAGTTTCAAGCTCTTTCAACTGACTGAGATCCTGAATAAGCAGCATCATTCCGTGTTGATGCTCTTTATCGCCAAAATACAACAAGGTGCTGTGAAGAGACTTTTCATTTCCAGCACCATCAATCACCGTTACCTCTCGGTGCAACTGCTCATCCTTTTGATTACCATGAGACATGTTTTCGAGTAAATCTTTCGGCAATATATTTCGAGGGGCCTGCCCCAAAGCACGCTCTTGAATTAAGCCAAGCATTTCACAGGCACTCTTATTGCATGTCCTGATAGTACCATCAACATCTGTTGCAATGAGACCTATGGGAAGAGACGATACCAGAATATCGGTAAAGGCACTGATCCGTCTCAAACGCCTTTGAGACCCCCTGTAACCCTGGAGTGTCATCAAGGACAGCAAGCCTCCCGTTCCGACAAGCAGCAGGATGATGGAAAGGATGACAATTTGCACAAACTGTTTTCTGACAAGGGCCTGGAACTCTGTCATCTCAAGCTCTGCAATCAGATAATATTGGTTCTGGGACAATTCATCCAGTATTCTTTTTTGTGCCAAAGAGAGCTCGCGATCCCGCATCATTCTGCCTATATTGCCCGGACTCATGCGTCTCATTCTCTGGGCCATACCATCATTTGCTCTCATGGGATGATAGGTTTTGATTATCTGAAATACGTCTTTTCCATCAATACGCTCACGCTTAATCTGGCTTTGAGGTGGTAATTTCTCGTGACCAAAATTTTCAACTAACCTCATTGTCTGAGTATCAGTGATCTGGCCGACTAAGGTGAAATCGCTGTGTGCGAGTACTTTTCCTTTTGCATCGATCATAGAGAGCAATGCAATCGAAGGATGCTGTGAACTGTCCTCAATAACTGTCTGCACAGCAATAATCCAGCTATCAGGTGCAAAATTAT
>JABDPQ010000070.1 GCA_013042695.1 Desulfobacterales bacterium
AGCGGCTTTGGGATCCTGTTGAATTAAACATTCCAAAATTATAGAATGTGCTTTATTTGCTTGTTCAAAAAACTCAGCATGAAGATTATGTTTTGTTTTCAAAGATTCCAGAACATTACCTACAAAATCAATTAGTAGCGATAAAATTGGGTTTCCAGCAATTCGTGCAAGGTATGAATGAAACTCGAACCCCTTGACTCCTCTCTGTTCACTCATTTTAGGATTATAATTCTCAATGATTGATTTCAAGGTTTGTATATCTTTATCAGTTCTCCTTAGCGCCGCATTATGGGCAACTGGTGGTTCAATTAGATATCTAACCATTGTAATATCTTTTATTGTAAATGGATGAAAATGTAAGAAATTGATAAGACTAAGTATAGTAGTATTTTCATCAACCTTTGATACAAATGTACCACCACCGATACCTTTTCGTATTTCTATTAATCCCAAGACTTCGAGCGCCCTCAAAGCTTCTCGCATTGATGATTTACTTACTTTAAATTGATTTACTAATTCTTTTTCTGACGCAAGTCTATCACCAGGTTTAAGTTCACCGGTCAGAATAGAATTTCTTATTTGTTTAATAATTCCGTCTGAAACTTTAGAACTTTTCTCAACCTCTTGATACATAGTATTAGAAATATTTGGTTTAGGAACCATAATTAATAATTTCCATTTATTTTTGAATTATTGGTCTCAAATTTATGTTGATGAAAGGATGTTTTTTAATTGTAAAATAAATTTGGCAAAACCATCGTAAACCATGGTACGAAGGTGATTAATGCCAATGCTACTAACATCGAAACAAGTATTGGTATTGAAGATGCGAATATATCGGTGATTTTCGCTTTAGCAATAGACTGAGCGACAAAAAGATTCAATCCCAACGGAGGCGACATAAAACCGATTGCTAGGTTTACTATCATCATGATACCAAAATGAACTGGATTCATTCCGTAAGTTTCAACCATTGGAAGCAACAAAGGCGTCAACAAAACAATACCGGCCAGGGCTTCCATGAAACAACCTACAAAGATTAGAAAGAGATTTAAAATCAACAGAAGTTTCCATAAGGAATCAATATTTTGACTGACCATGTTGGCAAGGCTGACCGGGACTTGATCAAGAGTAATGACTTGCCCGAATGCCGTAGCAAAAGCGATGATGGGGATAATTGCCCCAGTCAGTACGAGCGTTCTACCAATTATTTGCGGCATATCACTAAATTTAAAGTCTCGATATACAAACAATCCAATTATAAATGCATAGACACATGCTACTGCAGCTGATTCCGTCGGTGTAAAAATACCACTATAAATGCCGCCTAATACAATGACAGGTACTAAAATTGCCCATTTAGCTTTCCAGGCAGCAATGCCGATATCTCTGAGACTCCCTTTTTTGTCTTTACCCTTGTAACCTCTAATTCTTGAAATGATATAGACTGGTACCATCATGCTTATGGTGAGAAGAGTACCTGGAATGAACCCTGCGAGAAAAAGCTGACCAATCGACACGTCACCAGATACACCATAAATAATCATAGGATTGCTTGGAGGAATAATTACCCCTAAAGTTCCAGCACAGGCGGCAACTGCACAGGCAAACCCGGGGCCGTATCCTCTTTCTATCATGGCTGGAATTGTTATACTTCCGACAGCAGCGACAGTAGCGGGCCCTGAACCGGTTAAATCAGCAATGAAGAAACAAGACATTATTGTGGTCAGAGCTAACCCACCAGGGAAATCACCTACAATTTCATCAGCTAAGTTGATTAAATGCTTTGCTATCCCTCCCGAACTCATAAAAGAACCGGCCAAAATAAAAAGAGGTATCGCCAACAAAGTGAATTTGTCCAGCGATTGAAAAACCACAACTGCTATATAACCCAGTTGCAAATCGGTTTCGAACAAGATGTAAAAAGCCGTAATAATTCCAGTAGAAATTATCACCGGCACTCTAATTACGAGGAGAACTAATAAAAAAGCTAAATATGGAAGAACTTGCATTTAAACTGTCTCCAGAGTTAACAGCGAATATATTTAAATATGTTTTTGTGACGGAGAATACACCTTTATTTTTTTTATTAACTGTTGAAACAGTCTCAAGAGAACTAAACTGAATCCAATGGGTACTGAAACACAAAAGTAATATAAGGGAGCTCCCATCGCTTCAGACAATCTCTCAAATTGATACATTTTTATTGTGTATACGATTCCGTGATAAATCATGAATATTGAAAACGCAATAAAAATTAAAATACTTGTAATATCTATTAATTTTTGAATATGAACTGGTGTTCTATCGGGAATAACATCTGTTATGATATGACCATTTTCTTTTACCGCATATACCATTGCAAAGAAAACAGACCATATAAATAAATATTTTGCTATTTCTTCTGAATACGCACCAGGAGATAAAAGAAAATACCTATTGAATACCTCAACGTTAATGATGATAACCATGCTCAAAAAGAGAATTCCAGCGATAATTTCTTCAAAATGTTTTAAAAAAAACAGTATTTTTTCTTTCATTTTTTAAGTTATTAAGAAATTATTGGGAAAGCGCACCGATCAGTAATCTGCCATGAATAATTTCTACCCACGTTTGAGCCGGTATGGTTATTCATGGCAGATCGATTTAACAGCTGTTCTAAGTACCAATTAATGGTTTTGTGATATGATACCTCGAAAAAGAACCATCAAGAGAAGGCTAGCGACCAAGCCTTTGTTTCCAAAGATCTAACCATTCCTGGCTGATGTCCTTACCGACAAATTGCGGCCAGACTGCATTGATGGTGGTATCTCTCCATATTTTCATTTCTTCTTCAGTAGGCGTGTATATCTGCATACCAGCCTTTTCAAGTTCCTTCTCATAGAACTCATTGTACTCGGTCGGCATGCGCTCTGACCCCCACTTCACGATATCATCTGAGGCTTGTCTGATCAGTTTCTGGTATTCTTCTGGAAGTTTATTCCAGTATTCCAGGTTTACCAAGATTACAGGCGCATAAGCATTATAATGGTTTTTAACTGCATACTTGCATACTTCATAGAATTTCATCGGATAGGCTTCCGCCAAGCCGATTCCCAAACCATCGATGGTGCCCTGCTGCAGAGCAGTGTAAACTTCTCCATATGCCATCGGAACGGGACTACCACCCCACGAGGCAACATCTTCTCTTTCAACGGCGGATGCAGTAACTCTGAGCTTTATACCTTCGGTATCTTTCGGGACTTTAATCTCTCCTTTGCTATTGATAGTAGCCCTGAAATTTGCACCAGAGACCCACAACAAGTGCAAATTCTTTTTAGCCAGTTGTTCTTGCACAACTTCAGTAATCGGCCCACCTAGGCTCCCGTTTTCATAAAATACCTTGTAATTATCATCAAGGTCCTGAACGAGGTAGGGCAATTCAAATGCAAACATCTCCTTTATGAATCTCGCCAAGTTTGAAGTACTTGTATAGTACCACTGCAAGCCTCCCATCATTGTCTTTTCGCCCATCTCGTTGTCACTTCCCAAGACTGCGCAGCAATTGCTCTGTACCTCAACCTCACCATTTGACCTCTCTGTAATCATCTCAGCCCATTTCTCTGCCAAAATGTTGTGCCAAACTTTTTCAGATACCGAGGTACCTCCTTTCATTACAAATTTTGCCTCTGCAAACGCATTGGTCAAACAAAAAACTGCGTAAACAATTGCGAATACCAAAATCGTAGTAGACAACTTTGATGCGAAACAAACGCCCTTTTTCTGTTTCATTCCATCCTCCACTGTTCTTGTCTTCTGATCCACTTCTTAATGCATTCCAACGTCAATCAGTTCGCAATTTGATCAAATCCACTTAACCTAAAAACGGTAGAATGCCGCGCCATAGTCAGTCCTTTCTTTCCAGTGCTTCACCTCCTTACATATATTTAATTGTTGATCATAGTTATTCTTCCACATTGGAAGCATACCTGACTTTTACATTCACCAATTCTTCCAGCCGTTTTGTTGTGATTGTCTGATCGAAGTCCCCCAATCCTTCTTTGTGGACGTCTTCAAATATCTGTTTTGCTACTGCCCCCAATGCCAGAGGCAAACCAACATCTGAGGCAAATTCATTTACCAAGGTCAGGTCCTTTTTCATCAAGTCCGATTTGAAGCCAGGCTTAAAGTTGCCCTTAAAAACCTGGTTCGGAAAATAGTTTTCCATCATCCAGCTTGTTCCCGAACTCCCTTGCACAACCTCAAGAATAGTCTCTAACTCAAGTCCGCCCTTTACCCCCAACACGAGGGCTTCTGCGATAGCTGGCACGATAATGCCCACCAGATGGTTATTCACCAGTTTTACAGCGGCTCCATTACCGTTTTTCCCGCAATAGTAGACGTCAGTCCCCATTTGCTTCAGAATAGGCAGGCACTGCTCATAAATATTCTTTTCCCCCCCAACCATGATGCTCAGCGTGCCGTTAATGGCTGCAACCTGCCCTCTGCTGACCGGAGCGTCCAACATCGCGAAACCGGCCTCTTTGATTGTTTGAGCAAGCTGCTTGGTGACCGTGGGTAAGATCGTACTCATGTCGATATAAACGGAACCTGGCTGCATACCTTTTAAAATTCCGTTTTCACCTGTAACAATCTCTTGAACATTTGCGGTAGAAGTCACCATGCTAATAATGATTTCTGACTCAGACGCTAATTCAGCAGGTGTTGACGCTTTTTGTGCGTCCTCAATCATCTCTAATGCTTCTTGGTTAACATCAAATGCTGTCAAACTATTTCCGGCTTTGATTAAATTTCTCGCCATGTGCAACCCCATCATGCCCAACCCTATAAAACCAACTTTCTTACTCATATTTTTATTTCCTCCGGTATCTATTCTTGAAAAAATTCACAGAAATTTAGCTGATAAATTTATAATTAATCTTTGGAAGGTAAATCATTAACAAGTTCCGCTAGACCGAGTGACTCCAGCGTGTGAGGCAAAGGCATACCTGTATCTGAATCCCATCCATTTAGCTCAAAATAGAGGCTCTTCATAAATTCAAAATAGGGCAATATCGATTTACCTTCAGCGGGTCCATTTTTGGGAGTTGAGCCATACCGAATTGAAGGAACTTCTTTAGCTGGGTCCAGTCCGTGACAATGATTAAAAACACGCAATACATTTATCGTTCTGCGCCCTATATCCATTGCTTGCTTCAATGATAAATCCATTCCAGTTACACTTTTTAAAGCACCTAGAACCAACTTTGGATTACAAGCGGTAAAACGACAAACTCCCAAGCAATCTAAGAAAACAAACCACCCATCCATTTTTGCGTTTGATACGGCAACCTCCCATGGTGAACTCTTATTTACCGGTGGTAATCCGAACTCATCCAATTTGGGAATCAGAAAAGCACTTGATTGAAGTGTGCTCGTCGCTGACACGCACGTGTCCAACAACTCTCCCCATCTTCCACGATGATCATGGCCTCTGGGTGTAGTACCCTTCTCCACATAAACCGCCATTTTTAATGCTTCTCCGCCTACAGTTTCAGCGGCCCTTTTAACCCCATCCGCTAAAAGGTTCCCCACACCCTCGCGACTACTGATTTTGAATAGCAGAGTTCGAATGTTTTCGACATTTCCCCAATTCATTTCAAGACCGTCTAGGTCCTTACTTGTAAAAATTCCCTGTTCATAACAATCCATTACCCAAGAAACTGTCCACGAAGCTTCATTTACATCTAGTCCAAGTCTGTCAGTTAGATCGGAAAGCATAATGATTGCACTTGCGTCATTATTGCCTACATTAGATCCCCAACCCGACAAGCTTTCATATTCCGGTAGTTCTCCTTCAAGTCCAGCATATGGGCCTTTGGTAATTTTCACTATCTTTACATGTGGATGCGCACACATCCAACACGGTTTGGGGCGAGTTTCAAAATTATCTATTATATATTCGCCGTTTATCAGTTCATGCTCGGGGAAAATATTTGTAGTGTAATTACGGACAGGTAAAATCCCATCCCGATAAAAAGGGGTTACACTTACTGCTGTGCCGTATTTGGACAAAGGGGACTTCTTGGCGTTCTCATTCATAGCTTTTGCCATGGCTGAAACACTCTCTGGATCAACAGTAGGAATCTCTTGGCGAGATCTAGAGATAGCTATTGCCTTAAGCCTTTTAGCTCCCATGACGCATCCACATCCGTTCTTAGAAGCAACATGACCTCTATCCCCAGCAACAACTGCGTATCGCACAAGATTTTCACCGGCGGGTCCTATGCCAAAAACGCTAATCCCTTTTTCCCCTGTCTCTTCTCTTACTATCGTCTCTATTTCTCTTGTATCTTTTCCTATTAGGGATGTCGCATCGACAAGCTTAACTTCGTCTTTGTCGATTTTGAGATAAACCCAGTTAGGAGCCCGGCCTTGAATAATGATAGAGTCATAGCCAGCGAACCGTAGATAGGCTCCCCAGAATCCATTAGCTTGTGTTGTTACGGCACCGTCTACCATTGAACCTTTTGTACTCAATGAAAAAGTGCCTGCTCCTGGTATCTTTGTCCCACCGAAAGGACCGGAACTAAAAATAATCCTATTCTCAGGGTCATCCCATTCCACACCCGCCTGGACTTCTTTTTGGAGGTAATAAGCTCCAATTCCTGCTCCACCCAAGTATAAATTCATTAACTCTGATGGAAGTGTCTCTTTAGAAATCGTTCCGGTTGTTAAGTCCACACGTAAAATTTTGCCTGTGCGGCCATCATTTCGGTCTTGCACTGTCCCCTCCGCTCTGCTGATATACTGTTTCTTAAAAAAAATGCAGCAAAATCTTTAACATGTTATTTTATTAACCTGACTGAATAAATAGGCTGGATCTTACCAACCTTAAAGTAAATATAGTTATATTAAGAACAGTCAGACAACGCGATACATATACTTCTGAAATATACCCCGAGCGCCCACATATCAAACTGCAGGCCATGTCAGATTTGCTCATATATAATTGAAATCAAATATTATTTTATGTAATGAAATACTTGCATCCTTATCATCTTTGATTGCAAATAAAATCCATCCCTAAAAGAAAGGACTTACACAACACCATTGAACAGATGGTACTCGGGAATTCCGAACTACCAGTAAAAAAGTCATGGCGCACAACTATCAGAAGGAGTGCTAAAATAACTTTCCATCATCATAACGCTTACAGGCTATGTTCTGGATAAAAGCAAAAACGCTTTATATCATTAGGTTGCAGTGATTTTATTTTACAAAGAGAGGTTGACCGTGATCCTTACAACCTAGCGTTGATTTCTGATATAACACGGTTAATTTGTCAGGTCAATACAAATATCATTATATTTATGCTATTTAAATTATACACAGCAGACCTCCATATTATCTATTTGTAATTAAATATAATTTTGGGCTCCTATTATGTTTTGAGCGATTTTTTATAATCCAAATACACAGCATGGTAGCCCAGATAAATTTCACCCCAGGCCGTAATAGAACCATAGATGAGCTACGCGACTCACCCAGATCCCTAACCCCTCTGACCAAAGCTGGGTATATTTTGCTTAGTGGTCACTCCCATTTATGGTT
>JABDPQ010000076.1 GCA_013042695.1 Desulfobacterales bacterium
GCTTTGGATAAATGGTGAAAACTTCAAGAATGCTATGGAAAATGATCTTTTGTATGGTCCCATAAACAACAAACTTCCCAATTTTAGCTATATTGACCCCGTTTCGGTCGAATTTGATTTTGGCTACCCTGTTAGAGGCTATGAAGCTCCGTATGGCCGAGCACAATTTGTCTTTGAATATGATTCCGCTGTGGTAATGCGGCCACCTGAAAAATTTGCAGAACTTAAAGAATGGCTTACTAACAATCCGGGTATGTTCACTTACCCCAAACCACCGGATTTTACCGGTTCGGCCTTTATTCGCCAGCTGTTCTACGCAATTTCTGGTGGTCATGAACAATATCTTCGGGGGTTGGACACCGAGCTTTATGCCAGAAACGCTGAAAAACTCTGGCGCTATCTCAATGACATCAAACCGTACCTCTGGCAAGCAGGGAAGACATATCCAAAGGATATTGCAGCACTTGACACCCTCTTTGAGCGGGGCGAGGTACTGCTCAACATGAGTTATCATCAGGCAAACGCGCAAAGTAAGATTCTGCAAGGCAGATATAAGCAATCGGTGCGCACATTTGTCATGGAGGAAGGGTCAATCTTCAACACTCATTTTACCGCCATTCCCTTTAATTCTACAAATAAGGCAGGAGCGATGGTGGTCGCCAATTTTCTGATGTCACCAGAGGCTCAACTTCACAAAAACGACCCGCAAAACTGGGGGGATTTCACTGCTCTGGACCTCAACAGATTATCTGAGGATGATCGCAGCAAATTTCAAAACTTGGAATTGGGAGAGGCTACCTTACCACTCACCGAACTGTCCAAACATGCCGTTCCAGAGATACCATCAGAATATCTGGAACTGCTCGAGAGGGATTGGGAGATACAGGTACTCCGAACAAAATAATACGACATGAAGGGGAAATATATAACGCTGAATTTACTTCCTCTACTCATCCCATTTGTTGCTATTTTTGGCTGCGGCCTGCTGATTACTGCGTTGCAATCTTTTGGGTTGTTTATGTTTTCGTATCGCTATGATGACATTTTCTTTGCCTACAAAGAATTGCTATCCGACACCTGGTTTCTAGAGTCAGTGCTATTCTCGCTCTATATCTCATTTGCCGCAAGCCTCGTTTCAGTTATTTTAGGCACAATCCTATCTTATTTGATTTGGAAGTTGCCTGACAGACAACATGGCTGGACCATTATTTACAAAATACCTCTTATCCTGCCGCACATTGCCGTTGGATTTATAGCCATCATCCTTCTTTCTAAAACTGGTGTCCTCTCATCAATTTGCTACCATTTAGGAGTTATCAGTACATTTGTAGAGTTTCCTCAACTTCTCTACACTGCCTATGGCATAGATCTTATTTCTGCCTATATCTATAAAGAAACTCCTTTTGTCATGATCATGGTCTATGCTATTCTCAGCCGCTTCGATAAACGATACATCGAAACGGCAACAATGTTTGGCGCTTCATCGCTAAGAATATTTTTTACGCTCATCCTGCCGTTTATTCTTCCGGTCATTAACACCACATTCATCATTCTCTTTGTTTTCACTTTTGGCGGATTTGACCTTCCTTTCGTACTCGGTGACAGTTATCCAGGCATGTTAAGTATCAGAATATATGATTTCTTTTTCCAGAAAGATATATACTTACGACCTGTGGCAATGGCAATGCTGACTCTCGTTTTTATCTTCAGCCTCCTTTTTATTTTTAGTTATTTGCGGATTTCATCCCAACTTGAGAAGGGGGTGAGAAAACTGTGATCAGACTCATCTCGCTCATGGTACTTTTCTCAGTATTATTCTTCTTTCCAGTGTCTATTCTGTTTTTCTATGCATTTTCATCCTCCTGGTCTTTTCCCGATGTCATTCCTGTAAACTATGACCTCCGGGCTGTGCACTACCTGATCAGCCACAAACGAGATATTCTGTTCAGTCTTTTATCATCTTGTTTATATTCATTTGGAACGATTTTTGTCACCTTTGTAATAACGCTATTGCCGGCAAAAATATTTGCCCGCACCTCGTTTACAGGAAAAACTCTACTCGAGGGACTTTTTCTCGCCCCGGCCCTGATTCCCCCGATGGCATTTGCCATGGGGGCACACTATATGTTCATTCACATCGGTATCTCTGATACATTTGCAGGCGTGATCCTGATTCTGAGCCTCTACAGCTACCCATTTATGTTGCGGGCACTCACAGCTGGCTACCAGACCTACGGAGAAAATTTTGAGCTCTGTGCACGAAATATCGGTGCCTCGACATGGCGTATACTTTTGAGCATTGAAATCCCGCTCCTGCTGCCGGCAATGATTGCTGGTGGCACAATTGTCTTTCTGGTTTCATTTTCTGAATACTTTCTCGTATTTCTCATTGGCGGTGGAAGCGTGCCTTCTTATTCTGGATATATTTTCCCCCTACTCAATTCTTCTGATAAAAGTGTTGCCTCTCTATTGATGCTTATTTTTATCTCTGTTCCGATAGTGCTTTTTATTGTCATAGATCAGGTGATCTATCGCACCTATAGAAAACTTGGATTAATGAGATAATTGGTCTTCAATGTTTCGTTTCCTACCCGAAACTGCCAGCCATAATATTTTTTCTATATTCGTATGATTATCATTGACACCATTGAGCTTTCTTGCTAGATCAAAATCAGGTCTCGTTGATATTCTGGTAATCTGCTTATCGCCCTAAATAACGTTGTGGGCGTTTTTTTTCGACGTCTAATGTTACGATATTTTTTTTTGTATGATTCAGTTTGCTCAATTTTAAACAGGTGGAGAATTTTAACATGAATGTAAAGTGTCTATTTGGTGGAGCTCTTTTTCTGGTAGGTATGATTGCTGCCAGCACTGTCTGCAAGGCTCATTTTGGGCTTATTCTGCCTTCAAAAGAAATCATCACCCAATCCGGCAATAAAACAATAACACTTGAAGCAAAATTCATTCATCCCTTGGAAGGGCATTACATGGAACTCACTCGACCCAAACGCTTTGGGGTGCTGCATCGTGGAAAACAGATGGATTTGTTGCAGGGGCTTCAGGAGACCAAGGGCAAAGGCCGCGATCAGCTTGAAGAATTTACCTTCTGGAAAGCACACTACCTGGTCAAACGACCGGGTGATTATATCTTTTTCCTGGAACCAAGCCCCTATTGGGAACCAGCAGAAGATTCATTTATTGTTCATTACACAAAAGTCTGTGTTAATGCTTTTGGGCTTGAAGATGGCTGGGACCAGCCGGTCGGTCTGCAGACAGAAATTATTCCGATGACGCGACCATATGGGCTGTGGACTCATAATCTCTTTACCGGCCAGGTGCTGCTGAACGGCAAACCGTCCGCGTTTGCCGAAATCGAGGTTGAATACCTGAATGATTCGATCGACAACCCTGCAATGGTGGTTCCTCCCAGTGATCCGTTTATCACCCAGGTAGTCAAAGCTGATTCCAATGGGATTTTTTCTTATGCCATGCCAAGAGCCGGATGGTGGGGGTTTGCCGCGCTCAATAAAGCAAATTGGACACTAAAACATGAAGGCGTGGAAAAAGATGTGGAAATCGGTGCAGTCTATTGGGTACGCACCACCGACATGCAATGAGAGGCAAACCAAACTGCTCAGCGAGATAGCAACGTATAAACTCCTATAACAAATTCAGCTATGCGATTCTATCGACTTCACCTATTCGTGTTTATTTTGACTCTAATGATATCAGGGTCTGCTGCATGGGCACACAAAGTCAACATCTTCGCCTATGTAGATGCGGACACCGTATATACGGAAAGCTATTTTCCTGATGGCAGACCGGTTATACATGGTACCATCGAAGTTAAAACAGAAAAAGGTACCATCGTGCTCAAAGGACAAACCGACGATCAAGGTCTGTTCTCATTTCCTGCGATAAAAAAACAATTTCTGACAATCACCATTAAAGCTTCTATGGGACATACAAGCAGCTTCATTCTTGAACAATCCGACATACAGCAATCAAGATGAAAACACCACTATCGATCTGTACCATATTACCTCTAAGTTTTCTGTTGAGCTTTTTTCTCATGATGATTTATCCCGCCAGCGTATATTCTCAAGACAGGGCAAGCAGCATTGGAACAGAAGACATCGCATTGTCTGAAAACGTTTCTTGTTCTGATCTCATCGAGTTGCTGACCCGTCAGCAGCAGAATACATCTCGTGACCTTCGCCTGATCAAACGGGATATCGCTGCACTCAATCAGAAGCTCGAAAAACCAGGAATCAAGGATATTGTTGCCGGTGTAGGATTTATTCTCGGCCTTTTTGGCATTGGGGCTCTGATTATCTCTCGCGGAAACAAGAAGGATTCGAAGCGTTGATGTTATGCATATCTCTGATGGTGTATTGCCCACATCTATTTCTGCTGCTTCTTTTGCACTTACGGGCATAGGTGTGGCACTGAGCCTGCGCAAAATCCGGCAGGAAGATCTCCCCAAAATTGCTGTAGTGACCTCATCTTTTTTCGTGGCTGCATTAATTCATCTTCCCCTTGGGCCAACAAGTGTCCATCTGCTGCTTCCCGGAATTGTCGGTGCCCTGCTTGGTCCCGCTGCTTTTCTCAGCATCGTTGTCGGTCTGTTTTTGCAGAGTATCCTCTTTCAATATGGCGGCTTGACTGCACTTGGAGCAAATGCGCTGATGATGGGAGTACCTTCTTACCTGTGCGGAGCACTTTTTCAATCTATCAGGCGTGATACTTACAAGACCAACAGTATCGCTGGCGCCATAACCGGTGCGCTTGGTATTGTTCTCTCCGCCATTATTCTTGCTGGTCTGCTTTTTTGCAGCGGTGAAGATTTTTTTGGTGTTGCGAAAATTGCCTTGGCAGCACATATACCGGTGATCTTTATCGAAGCGGTTATCTCTGCTTTTATCGTCTCTTTTATTTTTCGAGTAAAGCCGGAAATGCTTCACCATTTAGGCACACCGCATCACAACGATGGATCACACGCTTAATATCATCTATGTTCCCGGTTGGATTGCAGCAAGCCTTGTTCTTATGCTTGCAGCATTGCCATTAGGCATATACCTGGTAGTTTCACGCAATAAAGCGGCAAAAAAGCAGAACAATGACAAGCCAGACTGGTCGGTTCCCTCAATTGACGCCTATGCATCCCAGTTCTCGTTCTTTCATACCTGGGATCCCCGAGTCAAAATCATCGTTATTTTTAGCTGTTGTTTTTTAATTGTCTCATTAGATAATATGATCGCATGCCTTGTGGCCCTTATAATTGCCTGCTTGTCTGTACATTTCTGTAAAATTCCGTGGCAACGAGCTCGTAATCGATTGCTGGCCATGACTGGCTTTCTCGCAATGTTTTTGATTGTTATACCATTTTCCTCCCCAACACGACCTGGAGAGACTATTCTGCTCTTTCCACTGCTCTCAGCATTTCCTTTTCATGTCCAGGGGCTTTATGTTGCCTTGGTCATCATTTT
>JABDPQ010000078.1 GCA_013042695.1 Desulfobacterales bacterium
GCCCTGATGCAATCAGCCAGTACCGCTCCCGTCTCTACTGACGCAAGCTGATCACGATCTCCCAGCAGGATCAGTCTCGAATCTTTATGAAGGGCATCAATCAATTTACTCATCAAGGAAGATCAACCATTCATGCTTCATCAACAATGATCACATCCCAGGGCAGCGGGTGATCACTGTTATGAATAAATCTCGGGGATGATCGCCGGACACCGAGCAGGCGGTGCAGAGTCTGGGCCTCCGTCGGTATGTTATGTTTTATCGCATGGTCAAAAGGAAGATCGGGAATATGTTTGATGATGGCTTCCCGCACCCTCATTGCGGCTTTACCAGTAGGAGCGGCAACGGCGATTCGAGTGTCTATACCATGATGCATGAGGAGCAAACCAATGACCTTAACAACCGTTGAGGTTTTTCCTGTCCCAGGCCCCCCGGAAATAATACAGAGTCCTTTTGAAAGAGCAATAATTGCTGCTTGACGCTGCCAGTCAACGTTCTTTGTATCCACTTTAAAACAGAGATCCAGAAGAGGAGTCATGCTTTCATCAGGATATGACACCTTCGCCAATCTCGATAACTGGGCAGCAAGGCGTTTCTCATAGTGATAATATCTTGCCAGATAAAGGCGTTTACCTACCATGACCAGAGGGGTGTCACCATGATCAGAGACAAACCTGCACCCTGCCAAACTCGAGATCTCATCGGATTCCAGGTTTATGCAGCTATGCCCTTCTCGAAGTGCACCTACGAGTCGGGAGACACTGTTCCATAAAAAAGTTTTCCGATCTCCTGTAAGCCCCGAGCGCTCGGTAAAAAAATCCGCCATTACTCGCTCGATGGGAGACTCCAAGGATGATTTCATCAGATCCCCTCGCCGAAATAGCGGTCAAGCTGGAGAACGATTTTTTCTTCTGGCAGATTAAAATAAACTCCACTGCCGGGTTTATCAGGCCTCATACCTCTTACAAACAGGTATATAACACCGCCAAAGTGCCTGCTGTAGGAATAATCAGCCTGCCAGGTCTTCAGGTAACGATGAACAACGAGTGTATAAAGCAGGTATTGCAAGCCGTAATTGTGTTCTCGCATGGCTGTCAGTAGACCATCATGCTGATAGTTACCAGCATCACCGAGGTTGTTCGTCTTATAGTCTATGATGTAAACCTTCCCCTCGTATTCACAAATCAGATCGATGTATCCACCGAGATAGCCCTCAAGCTCACGGTGAGAAAGAGGTGAGAAGGTTGTTTCATGATTAAATATCCGATTCAGCCCTTTCGTCGAAATAGCAGCCATTTGCAGGGTAAATTGCATTTCTTTGACCAGCTTGTCCTTAGAGAGCTTAGCCAACGTGAAGGTGAAAGGAGACCGCGGAGAAAAAAGTGGCGTCGAAACGCAATTGATCAACAGCTGCTGCAGCACTGTAAGGTCAACATCAAGGTTATAGGACCTGCAAATGGTTGCCAGCTGTTCAGTGTTCTCCCGCATCGCGGCAAGATCTTTAAATTCCATCATTTCAAGCGCATCATGGACAATATTACCGAGCCTGACACCTCCGGGCAGGTTACTGCTTTTTGCTAAAAGAGGTGCCTCTTTGCCCTCATCAAAAGCGCCGGACAGCATGTCGTCTTTTTCATGGCCCGTTAAGATGGAAAGTCCTGAGAAGCTGGTAACCGTTCTACCGCTTGTAAGCAAGCGCCTGCCCCGCCTACTTGCTCTAAGCAGGGAGGTATCAACCGTGAGCTGTTTATATGCAGATTGAACCATCTTGTCAGCTTCAATTAGATGGAAACTGGTATCGGGCGGCCTATCTCCTAATGAGCACAAAAGATCATGCTGCTCTTGAAAGGTGCCAATACCATCGGGAAACAGAAGACGCCCAAGCGGAGAAGTCGATGAGCCCGCATAACCGGCTCTCTCACGGATGTCCGCCCAAAACAGATAACATCGCAGTTGTGCCCGTGTTACAGCCACATACGCGAGCCTCAGCTCTTCCTGTTTCTGTTCTTCTATACTGAGTTGCCGGTGCTTGTCAAAAAGCTCTGAACCAAGATCGCAGATTAATGTTCCGTCGTTATCATGACATTTGGTAATCAGAGTTTGTTTATCGTCATATTTCCCAGCCGACAGCAGTGATGGACAAAATACTACGGGATACTCAAGTCCCTTGGCACTATGCATTGTCAGAATGGACACTGCCTCTGCGTCACTTTCAAGTCTGAGCTCAGTTTCCTGCTTTTTGGCTGCATCGCTCATCATCTTTTGCAGCCAGAAAAGGATCTGACCGATGCCTAATTGTTTTTCCTGCTCCTCTTTCTGTACAAGTTCTGCGAGGTGGAGAATATTGGCAATACGTCGTTCTCCATTCTTTTCGCGGCATAGGTGAACGAAAACTTTCTCATTCACCACCATTTTGGTCATCATTGAAAAAAAACCCCGATCTCCCCAGAGACGATAATAATTTTGAAAACGACTAAACCACTTGTCAAGAGCAGATGCGGATGAGCAGATGCGATGATGTTCATTTCCTGACAACCCAAACCAGACGCTGCTCATTGCCCGTTTCAAGGCACGTATGTCGCTCGGCATCGCAATAGCCTGGAGTACGAAGAGAAGTTCTCCACATTCAGGCGTCGTAAATACAGGCCTTTTGCTTGATATGACCGCCGGTATACCAACCTCTCCGAATTTTCTCTGATACTGTTCAGCCTCTTTGTTCGATCTCACCAGAATCGCAATATCAGCGGCTGTAATCTCAGTACTTTGGACGCTGCCGTCAGAGTGTGTTACCGCAACTCTGATCATGCTCTCAGTAGCTATTATTCTGGCTGCTTCTGCGATAACCCACTGGCATATAGCCTCATTTGCCGCACCTAAACTCCAGCGAGGATGTGATTCCGAACAAGCTGCCAACTGGCAATAAACCAGAGCCGGTAATTCCGAGTCTTCAACCATCAAGCGCCTATCTTCTCTTGATTTTGCTGCTTCCACCGGGCGATATGGTTGATCTGCTATCGATACCTGCCCAAATAAGCGATTTACGCCAGAAAGTAAGCCCGGATGAGACCGGTAATTGCGCGCCAGCGTCAAATGATAATCAGCCCTATCACGCGCCGCAAAATAAGAGAAGATATCTGCGCCTCTAAATCGGTAGATTGCCTGTTTCGGATCTCCAATCAGATAAAGAAAATGACCACCAGCACTAAAA